>JANXCM010000002.1 GCA_025060085.1 Patescibacteria group bacterium | reverse complement strand
CAATTTTAAAACCAGGAATAAATAAATTTGAATTTAGAGCTAAAAATTATTTAGGTATAGTAAGAAAAATTAATCTAAATGTTTATTATCAACCTTAGAGTAAAAATTATTGCTAGTAAGACTGAGTTGAATATTTTCAAAGTTTATTCATCAAAAATTATTAATTTACTAACTAAATAATAATTCTAATAATATCACCTTCTTCAATACAATAATCTCTACCTACTTGCTTTAATAGACCTAAGTTTTTAAGTTCAGACCAATTTTTTTTATGAATCAAAAATTGTTTAATATTAATAACCTCAGCAGATTTAAATTTTTTAGCAAAATCGGAGTGAATTAGTTCTGCTGATTTAATTAAATAGTTATCCCTTTCTATTAACCAAGATTGGGTAATTTCATCTGTAAAGGTAAAAAATTCTATTAAATCAATATCTTTTTTAATCTGATTTAATAAATCATTAACTTGAGATGGATATTCTTTTTGAAGCTCTCTATTTTCTTGAAGTTCTAATTCAAATTGAAAGTCTAATTGATAGATAGATTTAAAACATAGATTTTCAAAATTTTTTTTATCTATTTTTAAATCACCATTAAAGATTAAAAACCAGTCCTTAGTAAGGAGAAGATTGTATTCTTTTAAATCTTTTTTTAATTCGGGGAATCTTTTAAATGGCTGAAGATTATCTAGAATAAATATAAATTTTTCAGCTAAATCTTTTTTAGCTGGTTGACGTTTAATTTTTTGTAAATTTTCCTCAATAATTTTTTTTTCTGACTGTAATATTTCTTCTTCAATCAACAAAATATCTCTTTCTGGATCTACTTCGCCTTCGCTATGAATTACATCTTCTCTTTTAAAATTGCGAATAATTTCTAAAATAATATCACTTTGTCTTAAATAGCTTAAAAATTCATTGCCTAATCCTAATCCTTTGTGTGAACCTCTAATTAAACCCGGAACATCTAAAAAATTTAAATAAGCAGGTCTAATTTCAGGAGTTTTGGTTAAAGAATGAAGTTGAAGTAAATTATTAGAAATAAAAAATCCTCTAGCTAATTTAGGAGAAATAGTTGTAAAAGGATAATTAGCAATTAATGTTTCTGTTTTAGTTAATAGTTTTAAAAGTGTCGATTTACCACTATTAGGCAAACCACAAAAACCTATAGTTTTCATAAAAATAATAACATAATATCATATTTTTAAATTTAAAAAAATAAAAAATTCTATTTATACATTATTTTAATCTGAAAAATTTTAATCTTATTTTTTTCAAATAAAAAAGAGCCGACAGTTGAAAACTTATCGGCTCAAAAAATTTAAAAATTTGACGGGTTCACAACCTCGTCAGGTTAGCCCGAAGAAAGTCAACTACTCTTTCTTCGGGAAGCATACCAATCGTTCTCCTTTCTAAATCTGAGCATAACACTTCCCTACCTGAGGCCTTTTCAATAGCCTCAAACAAGTTAAGTGTTTGCTCGATACAAAAAATGGAAAATTCCTTTTCCTTATCCCTCGGGATGGAAGCCCACTTATGGGGTTTCCCCCAAGGAAGTAGATAAGGAACACCTATATTTTCAGTTGCACTTTCGAGAGTGCGACCACAAAATGGTGTACCGGGATAAAAATCCCTCTCGCACACTTGATCGACAACACTGTCAAAGGTGTGTGCGCAAAGAACTTTTACCCCTAATCTTTTAACTCTTTCAATGCCGCCACCTATTCCGATGGCGGCAACAACGCAATCAACTCTGACTCCCTCATTTAAAAAAACTCCTACGAGTCTTTCAACTAGGGAACCAGAAAAAATCACATCGTCAACAAGAACGACATCTTTTCTCTCCTTCTTGAGAAGAGAAGGTAATTTTTCTATTTGCTCCTCGATAGACGGAGTTCCCCAACGAGCTCCATAACCTCTACTTTCACCCACTTCATTAACGAGGCGGGTAACATCAAGATAAAACACTTCCCCTATCTCATCCTTAAGAAGAGGAGTATACACTCTATCCAAAGAAACTATAACTTCTCTTTGGATAGTAGTTAGTATAGAAGAGAGATCCCTCAAGAGGTCTCCCTCTTTTAGGAAAACAAAATTGGGAAAAATTTGCGAGACGAAGCTCGCAAATTTTTTCCTCAATGCTTCAAAAAATAAACGAGGGGCAAAAGAAATCCGTTTCTTTTTGCCCATTCTTTAAACAAAATAACAATGTCTTCTGAAACGATATACACAATTCTCACCTCCTTATAGTGTGCTTCCTTCTCAATAAATGAGAAGGGATTGAGTGTGAAAATTTAGAAAAATATCAAAATTAAAAATTTAATTAATCACAATCAATCTCTTCCCATTATTAGAGAAATAATTTTGATTTAAATATGAAGTTTATTTTTCTTTTTTAATTTTTCTTTGAGCTAATTTTATTGCTTTTTCAACGGCTTCTTTAGGTAAATTAGCAGATTCGATTTTTATTCTCTTTCTTTCATCCAGATAAGTATTTATTAATTTATCGCTCCATCCACCACTATTTTTTAAAACAACAATTGGAATATTAGCTTGATAAGTAATACCAAATTCTGTTAAGGTCCCCGAACCCCCATTAATACCAATAACCGCATCACAACTAAGGATAAAAATAAATTCTCTTCCTCCTCCTCTTTCTATTCCTGTAGCAATCACTATATCAACATTCTTATTATCGTAAACATTTAATCCCTTACCATAAGTTATACCAACGGTTAATCCATTATTTTTTTTAGCTCCACGACAAGCAGCGGTAGATAAAGAATCATAATCTTTTTCTGCTCCAAAAATTAGAACAGCATTTTTCTTAGCAATCCAATATCCAATTTCTTCAGCTAATTTAACCAATTTTTTAGAATACTTAAGATCGGCAGTTGCTCCTACCACTCCAATTTGAATTTTTCTTCCTGCCATTTTTATTTTTAGTAAAATAATTTAATTAATCTTATCTTTGAATTTGTTAAGCTTATTCAAAATAAGCCGATAACCACCATACTCTGATCTTAACCATCTATTAATCCGAGCGATGGTTGTTGAACTCATTTTTGTTTTTTTCTCTATTTCTTTATAGGTTATTCCTTGAGCTAACATTTGAACCGCTTTCCATCTTTTGGCAAATTCAATAATCTCTTTTTTAGTTAATAAATCTCTAAAAAATCTTCGGGCTTCATCTAAATTTTCTAACATCAAAATAACACTAAAAAGGTCATCAATTTCTTTATTTACCCAATGATAAAAATTCTTTTTATTTTTCATACTTTACTATAGTAAAGTGCCAATAATAAAATTTTAGCACAACTTAATTTTTTGTCAATAATTTAGCTAATAAAATAGAGTTTTAAAAAAATAATTGAAAAAAAATATTAAAAAATATAAATTTGATTTAAATAAATAAAAAATAAAAGGATTAAAAGAAAGATAGTTAAATAATTTTTTATATAGAGATTATTTATATCTTTTGAAAAAAATAAATATACTCATTATTAATTGGCTGCGGGGCTTGGATTCGAACCAAGACTAACGGCTCCAAAGGCCGCTGTGCTACCGTTACACCACCCCGCATTTTTTCTGCCGGGCTTGGATTCGAACCAAGATTCCAAGGTCCAGAGCCTTGTGTCCTACCATTAGACGACCCGGCAAGAAATAAAATGAAAAAAACAAATCGCAAATTTTTTAACCAATCAAAAAATTTTTTCTAAATTATTTTCTAAATTAAATAAAGTTTTATTTTCTTAACTTAATTATAACAAATTTTTATCTTTTCAGAATTTATCCTATTAAATTTTTTAGCTAAGTAAATGCTTAAAACTATACTCTCTGGTCGCTTGAACTTTTTTATATCTGTTAAAAATATTTTCTGGATCAAAAATTTTTTTTATTTCCAAAAAAATATTGAAAATTTCTTTACCATACATTTTTTCTAAATACCACCCTCTAATTAGACCGTCGTTGTGTTCAGCAGTAATTGAACCATTATATTTTAAAGTTAAACCATAAACTTCTTCCATTGCTGGAAAAATTTTTTCTCTCTCTTTTTTTAAATCTAAGAGAGGAATAATATGTAAATTTCCATCCCCCAAATGACCTGAAATAGTATAAAGAAGTTGATATTTATCTAAAATTTTTATCAGTTGAGGTAAAAATTCAGATAAATAATGAGGATCAACAATAATATCATCAACAAAAGGTGCAGCAATCTTGTCTTTGATTTTTTCTCTTAAAAGTTTATAAGTATCCCTTCTGATTTTCCAGTATTTCTGTTCTTCTGTTTCGGTTTGGCAAATTATTAAAGGAATTTTTTTATTTAAGATGATTTCTTTTAAGAGAAAAATACTATTATTTATGTCTTCTTCTGATTTTCCCTCAAATTCAACCAAAATTATTAACTTAGGAATTCCATTTTTAAGAATTAATTTGATTTCTGGCAAAAAAAGTTTAAAAGTAGAGAATAGTCCTTTAAAACCTAAAATTTCAGCCATTTCTCGAGCATATTTTAAAAATATTTTAAAAGTATGATCATCAGTAATTTCTAAACTATCAGGTTTAAGCTTTAATAAGTCATCCAAAATAATATTAATTTGATTTAGATCTTTTAAAAAAATAACAGCCAATTTTTTATATTGAGGTTTTTCCACTAATCTCAATTTTATTTTAGTGATTATCCCCAAGGTTCCTTGAGAACCAACAAATAATTTAGTTAAATCTAAGAATTCTTTTCCTTTTTCATAACCATAAGCATCCCAAATATTATAGCCCGCTGAATTTTTACTAACTTTAGGCCTAGATCTTTGAATTAAATCGAAATTATTTTTTAATAAGCTATAAGTTTTTCTATAAATTTCACCTTCAAAATCTGAAAGATTAAGTTTATTATTTAGCTCATTACCTTCAATTTTTTCAAGATAATATTCATTACCATCACTTAAAACAACATTTAAACCTTCAACATAATCATGTGTTTTCCCATATTTGATTGTTTTTTCACCACCTGAATCATTAGCTATCATTCCACCTAAAGCACAAATTTCTTTTGAAGCCGGATAGGAAGGTAAAAAGATATTAACTTTATCAAGTTCTTTTTCTAAATCACGAAAATAAACTCCTGGCTGAGCAATAACATATTTTCTTTCTGAATCAATTTCAATTATTTTATTAAAGTATTTTGTAAAAACTAAAAGAAGAGAATCACCAATAGAACCTCCTGACATATCTGTACCAGCTGCTCGAGGAGTAAGATAGAAGTTATTTTCCTTTGCTATTTTGACCAAATTTTTAATATCTTCTTCGTCTTGAGGATAAATTACTAATTGAGGCAAAATTTTAAAAATACTCTTGTCAGTAGAATAATTTTCTAAACCGCTCTCTAAAACATCTCCTTTAATTGATTTTAAAATTTTATTCTTAATATCTGAATTTATCATTAATCTTTTCCTCCTTTTATATAGACATCATAATCACGCCAAGCTTTAGCGATTTGGGGATAATCTTTATCTAATTTAGAAAGAATTAATTCTCTTAGTGATTGACTATCAACTCTATCTAAATCATTTACAGATTCTAACACATAACTACTAATATCTTCAATTATTTGAAAAATTTTATCTTCCTCATAGCCAGCATCAAGGGCAGCATTTTCTATAGATTTTTTTAATTTTTGAATGTCAAAATCTTCTAATCGACCATCTCTTTTTATTATTGAGACTACCATTTTGAAAGATTTATTTAAATTACGACGAGATTAATTTTTTAACAGATAACTTAACTGCTTCTTTGTCCATTTGGTATTTTTTAATCAATTCATCTGGTGTGCCTGATTCACCAAAAGTATTTTGAAGACCAAGCATTACTAATTTAGGGATATTTCCCCCTTTTTTTGCTAAAACTTCTGCAATAGCACTTCCCAAGCCACCAATCACTTGGTGATCTTCTAAAGAAATTATCCCTTTAACTTGAGAAGAAATTTCTAAAATCTTATTTTCCTCTAATGGCTTAATAGTATGAACATTCAAAACCAGAACATCAATATTTTCTTCTTTCAATTCCTTGGCTGCTAATAACGCTTGATAAACTAAATGACCGGTAGCAAATATAGCTAATTGTGGATTTTCTGAAATCCAAAATATTTCTATTTTCCCAAAATTGAAAGGTGTCTTTTCTGTAGTAATAATCGGTGTTTTATCCCTCACAAATCTTAAATAGAAAGGACCATAAACTTCTGCAGAATATAATGTAGCTTTTTTAGCTTCCCAATAATCACAAGGAGAAATAATTTTAATATTTGGCCAACAACGAGTAATAGCAATGTCTTCTGTTGCTTGATGAGTAGCACCATCTGGACCAGTAATAATTCCTGAATGATGACCAGCAATTTTTACATTTGAATCATTATAAATAATAGTTGTTCTTATTGTTTCCCAATTTTTACCTGGAGAAAAAGTAGCATAAGAAGAAATAAAAGCAATTTTACCCGACACTCCCAAACCAGCAGCAATACCTGCCATATTTTGCTCTGCCACACCGCATTCAATAAACCTTTCTGGAAATTTTTCAGCAAATTTATGAGCTCTAGTTGATTCAGCTAAATCAGCCGTTAAAACAACAACATTTTTATTCTTTTCACCTAATTCAACTAAAGCATCTCCATAACCATCACGAATAGGCTTTTGGTCAATATTTTCATTAAAAATATTTTGATTTAAATATATATCTGGATTGAGCATTTTTATATTTTGCTTTTAGTTATTTTTGGATTATTTAAATTTTTAAATTTTTATTTCATATTTGACTAACCAAAAAAATTATTTTCATCCAAAATTTTAGCAAGATTTGACAGTCTTTCTCCTGAAACTTCTTGAGTAGATAAAACTTCCATGGGATTATCTTTAGAATGAATAGCTTGAATTACCTTCCCCTCTTTGGTAAGATAATAATAATAAAATGCATCTATTTCTTTTCCATCTCTTGTAGTGTATTTAATATTATTCATATAAATATATGGATATCCGTCTAATCCTAAGTTTCCCAAAAAAAGAACGTCTGTTACTGTAGGAACGCTTATAATAATATTAAGTCCTTCCGGACCTCTAGCATTTAGTTTAGAAATATCCGCCCATCTAGTTACATCATCAAATTTCTTAAACTCTAAAGTGTGTAATCCTGCTATAAAACCTGGGAATGATAATCCGCTTCTGAGATAAATTTCTATTGGCTGATTTGGTTTATTTCCATGTGAATAATTTTCTGGACTAATTAACATTTTTATATCTGGTATAAAATTAATTTTTTTTATTTATTTGAAATTTTTAAATTTTATTTTACTGATGCTCGCTAATAATTTTACCTTGTAATGTTCTTAATTCTTCTAAAGCTTTTTTTGCTTCTTCTTTATTAGGCGGTTTACCGTGCCACTCAAATTTTTTTTCCATAAAATCTATTCCTCTGCCTGGAATGGTATAAGCAATAATAACAGAAGTTCTTTTCCATTCAGATTGAGCTTCTCTAACAGCATCAACAAAAGCACGAATATTATGGCCATCAACTTCTAAAACATGTAAACCAAAACTTTCCAATTTTTGTTTTAGTGGCTCGAGGGGTATTACTTCTTCAGTTATCCCATCAATTTGAATATAATTCCGATCAATAATTATAGTCAAATTACTTAATTGATTCTTCCCCAAAAACATATAGGCTTCCCAAATATTTCCTTCTTGATGTTCACCATCAGAAGTAATGCAATAAATATGATAATTCTTTTTATCAAGCTTGGCAGAAATTGCCATTCCAATAGCTTGAGAAATTCCTTCACCTAAGGGACCAGAGGTATTTTCTACACCAGGTAAAGAGGTTCGATGGGGATGCCCTTGAAGTCGAGAATTTATTTTCCTTAATGTTTTAAGTTCTTCTATCGGAAAATAACCTGCTAAAGCCATTGCTACATATCTAACAGGACAAATATGACCATTAGACAAGATCAACCTGTCTCTTTCTTCCCAATTGGGATTTTGAGGATTATGTTTTAAAATATGAAAATAAAAAGCAGAAAAAATATCTGCCATTCCTAAGGGACCAGCCGAATGACCAGAGCCAGCTTCTAATAACATTTCAATTATCAACTCCCTAATTTTAATCGCTTGTTCTTCTAAAAATCTTAATTTATTTTCATGAAGTTCCTCAATCATTATTTTCAGTATTGTATTCTTCGTAATTAATAAAACCTAATTTTACTAATCTTTCTACTAGCTCCTTTAGGGTTAAATCTCCTTTTTTAACCAATTCTATAAAGTTTTCTATCCCTTTCTTACGATTCTCATCAATTTCTGATTGAAGTTGTTCTTCTAAAAAGGCGATTAAGGTTGGTTTAAAATCTTTTTCCTTAATCTCTCTTCCAGGTGGATGTTCGACTTCAATTCTTAAGAAAAAATTTCTATTTTGATCGGTTAATCTATAACCTAATATTAGTATCGATTTATTTCGTTGGATATAATGTTTTAAATAATAATCTTTATTCTGACGACTTTCTTTTAAGGTTCGATTTTCTTTCATAAAATTAAATCATAAATAATTAAAAAATAATCTTATGATAAAATTTAATTATAAACCTAAAAATAAAAAAAACTAATAATGAAATTTAGCGGCGGTAGTTCAGTGGTAGAACGCCTGCTTGCCATGCAGGAGGCCGCGGGTTCAAATCCCGTCCGCCGCTCATCATACTTTAGTAGAATATTGCCTGAATAAAATGCTTAATTTCAAAGAATTAAATATTCCCCAAATTAAAGAGAGTATTCTTAATTATGGTTTAGAAAAATTTTATAATGAATATTTTCAATGGCTAAGAGAAGCTGATAAAAATTTAAAAAGTTTTTTATTCTTTACCGAAAGTTTAGTTCAAAAACTAATTCAGAATTTAAAAAAAGAGGATATAAATTTACCTCTTTACGGTATTCCTATTGCTATTAAAGATAATATTTTAGTTAAAGGAGAGCGATGTACTGCTGGTTCAAAAATTTTAGAAAACTATATTGCTCCCTATAATGCTACAGTAGTTGATAAATTAATAAAGGCGGGTGCGATAATAGTGGGAAAAACTAACTTAGATGAATTTGCTATGGGTTCATCAACAGAAAATTCTGCTTATCAATTAACAACTAATCCTTATGATAAAGGAAGAGTACCAGGAGGATCTTCAGGAGGATCAGCAGCAGCGGTAGGTGGAGGTTTAGTTCCTCTTTCCTTAGGTTCTGATACTGGTGGTTCCATTAGGCAACCTGCAAGTTTTTGTGGAATATATGGATTAAAGCCAACTTATGGAGTAGTTTCTCGATACGGGCTAATCGCTATGGCGTCTTCTTTGGATCAAATTGGTCCGATGGCAAATAATTTAAACGACCTTATTCTTCTTTTTGAAATTATTAAAGGAAAGGATAATAAAGATTCAACAAGTGTTAATTTTCCTAAGGAAAAACTCAAACCCCTAACTACTCAAAAAATAGGTTTACCAAAAGAATTTTTTGATGAGCTTGATTCTCAGATAAAAAATTTAATTAGGGAAAAAATAAAAAAATTAAAATTAGAAATTAAAGAGATTTCATTAAAACACATAAAATATTCTCTCCATTGTTATTATCTTTTAATGCCAGCCGAGGTGAGTTCAAATTTAGCTCGATATGATGGAATAAGATATGGTAAAAGGATAAAAAATGATAATTTTTGGCAAATATATAAATTAACCCGACAAAAATTTTTAGGCGAGGAAACAAAAAGAAGAATTATTATTGGCACTTTTATTCTTTCCCATGGTTATTATGAAGCTTATTATCTTAAGGCTCAAAAATTAAGAAAGGCTATTTATGAAGATTTTCAACGAGCCTTTAAAGAAGTAGATTTAATCATTGCTCCTACTAGTCCCACTTTGCCCTTTAAAATAGGGGAAAAAACTTCTGATCCCCTTCAAATGTATCTTTCTGATATTTTTACTATTCCTGTTAATTTAGCTGGGTTACCAGCTTTAAACATTCCTATTGGTTTTATTGACCATCTACCGATAGGAATGCAAATTATCGGAAACGTTTTTGATGAATACAAAATATTTGAATTAGCTAAGTTAACTATATCCTCTCAATGATTGACATTTTTCAAAGAATTTTAGAAATTGTCGGTAGTTTTGCTGGTTTAATTTACGGTAGTGAAGAATTTAAAAAATTGAGAATAATCATTTCTCTCTTGGTTTTAATTTTTTCTTTTCTTGGTCTCTTTTATTTTTTTTATTTGGAAAAAAAATATAAAATTGGTACTTCAATCTGGTTAACTAGTATAAAAAATTTTTTAGAGGGATTTATTAAACCTGAGCATTTAAATCGGGAATGGAAGAAAATAAAAGATATTTTTTTACTCAATCCTAACTTAGCTCTAAAAAAAGTTTATAAATATCTTGAAGAAGTGATAAACCTATACGGTTATGAAGAGGAAACGTTGTCAGAAAAATTTTCTAAAATTCCTAATTCCGTTTTTGAAAAAAAACAAGATTTTTTAAGAGCCTTGCATGTTTTAGAAATAATTAACAAGAAAGAAAGTGAAGAAAAAATATCATCTAGAGAAGCTTTAGCTTTAATAAGAGTTATTGAAAAAGGTTTATTAGAGCTGTTAATTATTGATTCTCAAGCTCAGTGGGCAATTTCTCTAACCTTACCTCAAGAGTAATAATTTTACCCTCTCGCCAAATTTTTAAACTAACAATTTCACCCACTTGACTATTTATTACCATTTGGGCTAAACTATTTTGAGGTGTTATTTTTTTATTATTAAATTCTAAAATTATATCTTTTTCTTTGATACCTGTTTTACCTGCAGGCGAATTAGGTATTACTGCTGGCTGTTTAGGATCATCAGAATAAACATAAGCGCCATAATCAAATGGTAAATTAAATTTTTCTTTAACCTTGTCAGTGATTAAAATATATCTGATACCTAAGTAAGGAATTTCTACTTTACCCTTAACGCTCACATCTCTAATCATTTTTTTGAGCCTATTAACCGGAATAGCAAAACCTATATTTTGAGCACCACTTACAATGGCTGTATTAATACCAATAACTTCCCCTCTTAAGTTAATTAATGGCCCACCAGAATTTCCCGGATTAATAGCAGCATCAGTTTGAATTAAGTTTTCTAATCTTTCAACGTTACCTCTTTCATCTGAAGCAGTAATTGCTCTTCTTAAACCAGAAATAACACCCACACTCACAGTATTTTGAAATTCACCTAAAGCATTACCAATAGCAATAACTGTCTGACCTAATTTTATCTTATCTGAATCTCCTAATCTAATTGTCGGTAAATTTTGAGCATTTATTTTAACTAAGGCTAAATCATCTCGCGGATGAACAGCAATTACTCTACCATTAAATTTCCTTCCATCATTCAAAAATATCGTATAGTCTGCCTTTTGATCACCAACTACATGTTTATTAGTGGCAATCAAACCGTCGGGGGAAATAATAAATCCTGTTCCTGCTCCTACTTGTTTTTTTTCTGTACCCTTTTGACGATATTCTGGAATTTCAAATCTAAAAAATTCTCTAAATTCTGGAGGAATTAAACTATCATCGAATGGATTAATGTAATATCTTTCAAAAACAGGCACATCTTTAGTGATAATTATACTTACCACTGCTGGCGAAACTTTTTCAATAACTTGAGTAACTAAACTTTCATATTCCACCACAGGTTTGTAATCAGTAATTGGCTGAAAAATACTCTCAGTTGTTTCCGGAGAAATAATATTATTTTGATTAGGACGAGTAACAAAATTTTTTAAGTAATCTAAAATATTCACTAATCTAAAACTTTCTTGAGCTAAACTAACATTAAAACTAAAAACAAGCAAAACAAGATAAGTAGATATAATTACTATTAGAAATATTCTCATTTTCGTAATTTAAAAAATTCTCTTATTATAAAAAATTATATATCTTAAATATAATATTTTCAAATAAATTCTATCTACTCTATTTTACCCAAAAATCAATTAAGAATAAATTTATCTAATTAAAAATCTCTTTTCTCTTTTTTGAAGAAGAGGCAAAAAGTCACTATTAGGATAGTTTCCTTTTATACCTGATATATAAACAAAATTTTCATCTAATTTGATGCTATTGGCGCTATCCCAATAAGGAGTAGGATTATAATTAAGATAACAGACTAAATTGCCATTACTTTTTTCTCTTACCTCTATTGACCACATCCTATCTACTTCATTTTGTTCATTACTAATCGGTTTTTCTCCCACTATATAAATATAGTTTTCATCAGCGCTAGCTTCATTAATTGCTTTAGTTAACAAACTTACTTTCCAAATTACATTACTATTTAATTTATCAATTTTTAACATATAAGATGAGTAATCTTGATAATATGATCCCGTATAGTGTATTGGTTCTACTGCTATTGCATAAATAAACCTTTCATCTAACACTATTTCATTGATATACTCTAAATATCCCCTTCTTATGGATTCACCTTCATTAACATAACTAATAAATTTATCCCATATCTTTTTGCCCCTTTCTTTATCTATTTTCTCTATTAAAAGATAACTATCATCAAAGCCCTTATAGTAATTACCGCCTAAATAAACATAACTTCCGTCATTTTCCACATCATAATAATTGTATATTGAGTTATAGGACAAATCTCTTCGATCGTATGACCAAAATATTCTACCTGTAGATTTATTTCTCCTCTGAACTGTATGAAGGTAGCAATAACCACCTTCACTACACCTTATACTTGTAGTAGCATCTTGAAATATTGAATATATACTATCTCTATCTACACCTATTTTTATAAAACTATCTCTTTCTCCTCCACGAGCTAAAACATTTACAAAAGACAAATCTAACTTATTTAATTTTTGAATAGCTTCTATAACAACATTTTCTGAGTATTCATTACGAATTGTTTCATATAAACCACCTAAATAAAGATAATTATTGTCTGATCTTATATTTGTTAAAGCAGGTAAAATCTCTAATTCTCTTCCTATATTAGGTAGATTATTGCTTAATAATAAGTTTCCATTAGATTTTAATCTTTTTTCTACTCTCAATTGGGCTCTATAATTATTATTCTTAACCCCAAAGACATAAAGATTATTATTATCCAATTCTAAATTACCTGATCTAACATAGGCAAATTCTCTTAATTCTCTTTCAAAAACTAAAGGTAAGCATTGATCAGGAGAAGTGGTAGGACTAAAAGTGCTAGTAGGAAATATAAAATTTCCCGTAGCAATATTAGGAAAATTTTGATTTCTTAAGTTACTACTTGATTGAGGTATTAATTTTTCTATATTAATGTTTTTTCAGGAGATACGAATTTATTCTGGTTTATATTCTGTAAATTATTTTGATTTAATATTAAAGATAAAAGAATTAAAATAGCGGCTAAATTTGCTGTTGTATTCATTACCTATAATTTTTTTTATTTTAATAATCGACCTATTTAATATTTGTGTTAATTATTATATTAATAATATAAATAAAATAATAAATAAATTATAATTAAGCAATTTATAAAATCAATCTATAAAAGCTAACTTAAATTTTTTAAATAATTTAATTTCTATTCTTTAAATTATATTTTTTTAATTATTCTTATTTTCTAAAAAATATAAATCTATCAAATTCTTGTATAAAGGTAAAGTAGCCACTGCTCCTATTGGAACTTCTTCAATAAATAAAGTCATTACAATTTCAGGATTTTCATAGGGAGCATATCCAGTGAAAAAGGCATTTAGTTTCTTTTTACCGTATATTTCGGGAGTGCCACTTTTGCCAGCAATAGCTATTGAAGCATAATTTAATACCTTTGCTGTTCCCTCGGTAACTGTCATTCTCATTCCTTCCTGAATAATTTTTAAATTTTCCTCTTTAACTAAATTTTCTTTAATAATTTCAGGTTTTTGATGGAAGATGGTTTTTTTATTTTCATCTAAAATTTCACTTACTAAATATGGTTTAACTACCTTATTAGTGGCTAAGGCAGAGGTAAAAACTGCTATTTGAAGAGGAGTAACGGTTAAATCACCCTGACCAATGCTCAAATTATAGGTATCTCCTAGGCGCCAGATCTTATCAAAATTATTCTTTTTTTTGGTTTCTGGATCAGGAAGAAAACCAGTTTTTTCGCCAGGAAAATCAATCCCAGTTTTTTGACCTAATCCAAAAAGTTTAAAGTATTCCTTAATTTTATAAACACCTAAACCTTTTTGATTTTCATAACCTCCACCGATAAGATAAAAATAGACATTAACAGAATGAGCAATAGCTTCTTTCATATCAACCCAACCATGAAGTTTCCAATCTTTAAAAATTGAATATTGACCAGGAAAATAAGGATTAGGAATTCTTAATTCACCGCTTGAATAAATTTTTTTATTAGGATCAATTATTTTTTCTTCTAAAGCTCCAAGAGCAATAATAGGTTTAATTACTGAACCAGGAGCATATAAACCGGAAACAACTCGATTAAAAAGAGGTTGATTCTTATCAGTTAATATTTCTTTAGTTAAATAAGGGGAGTGGATAAAAATATTATTATCAAAATCAGGATAGGAAATTAAAGAAATTATTTCACCTGTTTGAGGTTTTAAAACTATTAATCCACCCTTACGATAACCATTTTCTTTCATATAATTGTCGAAAATTTGATAAGCTTTTTTTTGGTATTCAGCATCAATAGTTAGTTTCAAAGAGTAACCCATTCTCGGCTCTTCATTTTTGATTTTTCTGATAATGTTTAATTTAGTATCTTTTTCAAAAACAATTTCTCCATTTTTACCTCTTAAATAGTTTTCATAGTAACTTTCCAGCCCTAATTTACCAAGATAAATATTAGGATCTATTTTTTTCTGCTCAATCTCCTCTTGTGAGGGAAAACCCAAATAACCCAATAAATTTCCAAATCCTTTTTCATAAGGATAAATTCGCTTGTAAGAATCTACTAATCTAACTTTTAAAAGATCGTTATAGATAATTATTAATCGAGAAGATAGTTCTTGAGGAATATTTTTAATAATTAATTGATTAGCTTTGATATTAAAGTTTAGATTGTTCTCTTCAATAATTCTTTCAAAAAATTTTTTTTCTTCAGCGGTAATTGAATTCAAATCAACAATTAAATCCAAAGAAGTTTGATTATCAGTTAAAACTTTATTATCTCTATCTAAAATTAGACCACGAGGTGGAGTGGTGATAATTTTGAGACTATTATTTGCTTGAGCGAGTGTTTTCCATCTTTCACCGTCGAGAAAAAAAATTTTTAGAGAAAGAATCAAAAATAAAAAATATAGAGAAAAAAATAATAATTTAATATTTTGAGGAAAATTAAATTTTTTAAATGTTTGACTGGAATGATCAAAAAATAGTTGTTCTTCTGGCCAATTCATTCAAAGCTATTTATGATTTAATAAATGAAATTTCTTTATTAAATTTTAGGTATTCTTGAAAATAAAATAGATAATACCGATAAATAAAAGATTGAAAAAAATAGAAATAAAAAAATGTAAATTTAAATTAAACTTGAAATAAGAATACCAAATAAAAGATGAAAATAAAAAAATACTAATTGCCATTAAGAGTAAAATAATCAAATCTTTTTCCAAAGAAAAGAAAAAATTTAAAAACTTAAAAAAAAGTAAAATTAAACCAAAATAGAAACCAGTAAACCCTAAAGGAAGAATCAAAATGACATCATTTACTAGAGATGAAGTAAAATATGAAATTAAAAAATATTTATTAGAATAAAGAAAATATATTAAAGAAATAATAAGCCCAAGAAAAATTAATTTATTAAACAAAAGTTTAATGATAACATCTAAAATTAAAGTGACTAAAATGATCATTGAAGAATTATTAATTTCTCACTTTCAAAATTAGCCAATGGTCTTATTTTGGCTTTTTTGATATAACCCTTTGTTTCTATTTCAATTATTTCACCCACCAAAAAACCTGCTGGAAAAATACCATCATTGCCGGTAGTTAAAACTAAATCTCCTTCCTCTAATTTAACTTTAGGATCAACTCTATCAAGAATTAAATAACCTAAACCTGATGATTTAGCCAATCCTAAATATTCGCCATCTAAATTACTAACATTTAACTGAAAACCTACATAATTTAAGGAAACTATTTTTAAATATTTTTCATTACGTTCAATAAATTTGCCTATAAGCAACCAATTAGAATCAACAGCAAAAGCTTTTTCTTCAATATTTTCTAAGGGTTGAGTATAAATTATACCTAAATGATTTGTAAATACTTTAGTTTCTCTTGCTGAAGGATATCTTTTTTTTAGAAGATCTAATGATTCCGAAAAAGTTTTTTCTTGTTCAGCTAATTTTAATTGAGCAATATTTCTTAAAAGATTGTAGTATTTTTCTTTATATTCAGTTTCTTCCGATGAGAAAAAAAATTTTTTAAATTTATTTTTAAACTGATTAACATAGGATTGAAGATTTAAAGATAGAAGATTGATATTTTCATATTTTTCGGCAAAAGTAGAATTAAAATGAGAAAAATAAAGGAAAGAAAATAAAAAAAATAAAATGAAAAAATTTTTATCCCTCTTCATTTTCTAAATTTATTATAAAAAAAATTCAAGTTAAATCAAAAATTAAGAATGAGTATAACAAAACTTTTTGTAATAATTAAAGTTTTCAATTATTTTTCCTAAACCCAACGCTACTGAATGAAGAGGATTATCAATCTTGTTAATCTTAACATTCAATTCTTTTTCTAAAAATTCAGCTAACCCATCAATTAAACTTCCTCCTCCAGTTAAATAAATTCCCCGACTAACAATGTCACCTATCAACTCAGCGGGCGTAAGATTTAAAATATCTTTGATCTCCTCAAGTAAGTCATTAAGGGGAGAATTTAAAGCTTCTCTTAAGTCACTACTGGAAACATGAATTTCTTTCGGCAAGGTAGTTAAAGCATCTCTGCCCCTTAAAGAAACTAGATTATTTTTACCTATAATAGAACTAATATTTATTTTGGCTTCTTCTACCTGGCTTTCACCAACAATAAGATTGTATTTTAATCTAATGTAATTTAAAAAATTGGAATTAAAACGATCACCGGCAATTTTGACGCTTTTTCCGACAACAATTCCTCCTAAAGAGATAACAGCAATTTCAGTTGTTCCACCACCAATATCAATAATTAATAAACCTTTTGCCTCAGCGACATCTAAATTCCCTCCTAAGGCAGCTGCTAATGGTTGCTCAATAGTATAAACTTCCTTAAAACCAGCCGCTATCCCAGCATCTACAACACCTCTCATTTGAACTTCAGTTAAATTAAGGGGAGTACCAATAATAGCTCTGGGTTTGATAAGAAATAAATATTTTTTATTGAGAATTTGAATAATTTTACTAAGGTAACTGGTAGTTGATTCGAAATCAGTGACAATACCAAAATTAATCGGTTTAACTACACTTAAATAATGCGGTGATCGACCTACCATTTTTTTAGCTTCTTGCCCAATAGCAATAATATTTGAATTTCTTTTATCAAAAACAATATAAGAGGGTTCATTAAAAATTATTCCTCGATTTTTAAGATAAACAAGGGTATTAGATGTTCCAAGATCAATACCTAATTCTAATTGTTTAACGAATTGAACCATTTTATTAGATTATTTAATTTTAATTTATGAATTTTTTTTATCAATCTAGATCTAATTTCTAAATTTTCAGAATGGCTATGTTCACCAACAATTATTTGATAGGGTAAACCAATTAAATCACTCTCTATAAATTTTTGACCATTAGAAACATTTTCTCGATCATCAAAAAGAACTTCTATATTGTTATTTTTTAAAGTTAAGTAAACTCTATCAGCTATTAGTCTTAATTTTTTATTTATTTTACTATCACTATAATTCAATTTAATTAAATGAACTAAAAAGGGAGAAACTTCTTTAGGCCAAATAATTCCTTTTTCATCACTATTAACCTCAACAATAGCTCCCAGAAGTCGAGTAATTCCAATACCATAACAGCCTGCCCAAATATATTTTTTTTGATTATTCTTGTCTAAATAAAAAACATCGAAAATTTCAGAAAATTTTGTTCCTAAATTAAAAGTATTGCCTACCTCAATGCTTTTATTTTCTATCAAATTATTGAAACATTTTTGGCATTTATTATTTTTTTCATCTATTATCTCCTTATTGAAAGCATATTTACAATTAGGACAATGATAAATAATATCTTCACCTGCCTCAGTAATTACTTGAAATTCAGTGGAAAATTCAGAAAAAGTTCCACCGCTGGCTAAAGTAGGAATAGCCTTTAATCCACATCTTTTAAAAATTTTTAAGTAAGTTTTATCCATTAATTTTTTAAATCTCTCTAAATCTTTTTCATCAGTATGAAAACTGTATAAATCTTTCATAATAAATTCTCTATTCCTCAAAAGACCCGATTTAGCCCTTAATTCATCACGATATTTGGTGTTAATTTGATATAAAGCCACAGGGAGATCCTTATATGAATTAATATTTTTTTTTACCAATGGAAAGATTATTTCTTCATGAGTTGGTGCTAAAACATACTGATTATCCCTTTGTCCTCTGACAGTAAATAAAACATCAAATTTTTTCAATCTTCCTGACTTTTGCCAAAATTCTTGGGGATGTAAATTAGCTAATAAAACTTCTTGACAACTTATTCTATTTAATTCTTCCCTAATTATTTTTTTAATTTTCTCTATAACTATTAAACCAAGAGGAAGAAAATTGTAAATTCCTGCACCCACTTTTTCAATAAACCCTGCCCTGATTAGAAATTGAGAATTTTTTGCTTCCTCTTCTTCTGAAATTTTTTTATAAGTTTTAAAAAAAAGATCAGATTGCTTCATTTTTAAAATTTTTATTATTTATTAAATAAAATTATCTTTTATCTAATTTTAAGTATTTTTATTTAAAAAACTTAACTGAGATGTCTTTAAGAGTAATAAGAATCATTAAAATTACTAAGAAAATAAACCCAAGTCCATTAACAATATTTTCCCAATAGGGAGAAATTTTTCTCTGGGTTAAAAATTCGTAAAAATAAAAAATAAATCTTCCTCCATCAAGAGCTGGAAAGGGTAAAATATTTAAAATCACCAAATTAATAGAAACAATAGCTAAAAAATAAAGCAAGTAATTAAAACCTAATAATCGAAATTGATTATAAATATCAAACATTCCCAAAGGACCAACAATTTCATTGAAGACTTCTTTTTCTCCTTGAAAAATTTTTGAGAAAAATTCTTTTAATCCGATAAAAATATTAATAAAAGAATCTTTCGTTTTTATTAAAGCAAAATAGAAATTAAGGGGAAAGGGATGTTTTATTAAATCTAAACTCCCTAAGCGAACTCCTAATGGGCTTAAATTTTTATTAATTTCAGGCACCAAAGAAATTTCTATTATTTTTTTTGCTCTTTCAATACCTAAAATAATTTCTTTACCCCGATAATTTTCAATTATTTCTCTTACTTTTTTAACCTCAGTAAAATAGATTATTTCATTTTGATATTTTAAATAAACTAATCTATCTAACATTTTCAAACCAGCCTTTTCGGCTACACTTTCAGGTAGAGTCTGAAGAATAACAACATTTTGAGATTGAGGAGAATACTCTGGTAAACCAATTAAATAACCAAAGGAAAATAAAAAATAAGCTAAAATTAAATTAAAAAAAACACCAGCTAAAACAACAATTATTTTAATCCAAGCAGGTTTATTTAAAAAACCATTAGGATCAGAAGGATCATTTTCACCCCTTAATTTAACATATCCACCAAAAAAAATTAAATTTAGAGAATATAAGGTTTCACCAATTTTCCTTCTTATTAATCTTGGTGGAAAACCAATAGCGAATTCTTCTACGGGAACTTTCAATTTTTTTGCTGCCCAAAAATGACCTAATTCATGAACAAAAATTAAAATACCTAAAGCAATTAAAAATAAAATAATACTTAACATCGAAACTTAAAAAATGTTAAGATAAAATTTCCTTTTCTTTATTTTGAAATAACTCTTCAATTTTTTTATTCGCTTTTTCGACCTCAATTTCGATTTTTTCTTTAGTTTTATAAAAAAAATCTTCGCTAATTTTTTTACTATCTTTTTCGCTTTTTAGATCTTTTAAAAAATCATCACGCAATCTTCTAATCTTTATCCGAAATTCTTCTTTAATAATACTAAGATTTTTTAATAAATTCTTTTTAGTTTCTTCGGTGATAGGCGGAAAAGAAATGATTAAACTTTCTTTTTCTTTTTGAATGCTTCCCCCAAAATTAGTCTTTCTTAAATCTCTTTCAATATCACTTAAAATACTAACATCCCAAGGAGTAACCTTATATTTAGAAATATCTAATTGGCTAATACTGGCTAATGATTTAAGTTCGTATTTTTTTCCGTAAGCAATTATTTCTACGCTTTCTAACCAATGAAGGGCAAATTTATAACTTCTAATACTTCTTAATTTTACTTCAAATTCTTTAATAATTAAATTTATTTTTTTTAAAAACTCATCCATCATCTTAAGTGAAGAATTTCTATACCATAAGGAGCTAATTTAGGGCCAACTTCTTTAATAAAATTATTCAAAAATTCATCTGAAATCACGAAACCAACAAGATAAATTAAGATGGTTAAAAAAATTATTATTCTTAAAAAATTAAATGCTCGCTCCATATAAATTTAAAACAATATTTGAAAATTGAAGTTCCTTACTCAAAAAATAATTACTATCTTCGTATAAAGATAAAAGATACTTTATTTTTTTAATTGATTTAGAGTTTTTCTTCAACAAATTTTCTCTTTCAAAAATAATAAAATAATTGATTAATTCTTCTAAGGTTATTTCTTTTTCTATTTTCGAAAAGGCTTGAAATTTTTCAAAAATATTTAAAGAACTGATAATTTTTTGAAGATTAATTAATTTTTCTCTATTATTTAAAAAGTAAATAATTTTACCTATTTGTCCTGGGAAAATTTTTAATAAAAAATTAACTTGATTAACTGGGTAATTTTGACTGAAAAGGAATTTTTTTAACTCATCTTCAGGAAGTAAAGAAAATTTTATTTTTTGAGCACGAGAACGGATGGTAGGTAAAATTTTATAAAGTTTATGGGTGATAAAAAAAATCAAAGTCTGATTAGGAATTTCTTCTAAAATTTTTAAAAGTTTATTTTGAGATTCTTTATTAAATTTATGAGCATCGTTAATAATAATAATTTGCTTATCTAAATTTTTTAAAAACATCATTTTTTGAATAAATTCAGATGTTTTAATTTTCAAAATAACCTCTTCAGAATTAATAATTAATGGTTTTCTTTCGATGGTTAAATGTTTCAAAAGATAAAATTTGCCGATGCTTTCTGGCCCGAACAATAAAAAAAATCCCCTAGAGTAATTATTTAAAATATCTAAAATAATTTTTATTTGTTCTGAATGTCCGATAATCATTTATGAGAAATTAATATTCTGCGATAAATATCAAGTTTTTCAATAATTTTACCTGTTCCGCGAGCAACGCAATATAAAGGGTCATCAGCTACAAAAGTGGCTACACCTGTTTGTTCATAAATCAATTGATCTAAATTTCTCAAAAGAGCACCACCTCCGGAAAGAACAATACCTTTTTCCATAATGTCAGCTACTAATTCAGGGGGTGTATTGGCTAAAACTTTTTTAATACCTAAAATAATTTCTCTTAAATCTCTTTGGAGAGCTTCAACAATATGAGCAGAAGTAATTTTGACTGTTACTGGTAAACCAGTTAAGATATTAATTCCATTAACATTCATCTCTAAGTTATGATTTTTATTTATCAAAGCTGCCCCTACTTGAATTTTAATCATTTCGGCCGTTCGATCGCCAACAGCTAAATTAAATTTTCTCCTTAAATATTCTCTAATTGACTCATCAAATTTATCACCAGCTATTCTGATTGATTCCCAACTAACAATTCCTCCTAAAGAAATTACAGCAATTTCTGTAGTTCCGCCACCAATATTAACGATCATTTGACCTGTAGGAGAATTAATAGGCAAATCAGCTCCTAGAGAAGCAAGTAATGGTTCTCTAATAGGATAAACTTCTTTTGCTCCTGCTTCCAAAGCAGCATCAATAACAGCTTTTCTTTCCGTAGAAGAAATACCTGCTGGCACTGAAACTACCAAAAGAGGTTTAAAAATTTTTATTGCTTTAGTTTTATCTAAAAAATACTTTAAAATAGCGAGGGTTGATTTATAATCAGCAATTACACCCTCTTTTAAGGGACGATAAATTTTAATATCGCCTGGAGTTTTACCAATCATCTCTTTTGCTTCTTGACCTACAGCTAAAATTTTTTTAGTTAAATCATCAACTGCCACTACAGTTGGTTCAGTTAAAACAATACCTTTATTAGGTAAATAAACAGTAGTATTAGCTGTTCCTAGATCAATTCCAATTTTTATTAGCATTTTTTTAAAATATTTATTTTAAGATAGATGGAGCAAAAAAATTATATCCTAAAAGTAGTACCCCTGCAACCGCTACCCCCTCAAACGCCTGATTTTTTTCTCTATTTTTCGGGAAAAAAAATTTCCCATGGTAGTTTAGTAAAAATTGAAATTCGTAAAAAAGAAAAAATAGGTTATGTTTGGAAAACCAATCATATTTCAGAAGTTAAATATCTTATCAAAAATCTTGATTATCAAATCAAAGGTATTAAAGATGTTATTACCGAAAAAGATATTTTTAGTGAAATTCAAAAAAAAATAGCTTATAAAATTAGCCGTCGATATTATCTCTCTTTATCATCTGCTTTATCTCTTTTCTTTAATTTTTCTAAAACTTATATCAATTTTAATCTGCCTCAAAAAATTAATGTTGTAAATAGAAAGTTTAAATTAGAAATTTGGAAAAGAATAAATTGGGAAAAATTAAATAATAAAAAGGTGATTATTATCTTACCTACCCAAAGAGAAGCTGATAATTTTTATTTTCAAAACAAAGATAAGAAAGTTAATTTAATTTATTTAAAAAATTTAAAAAATCTTAAAAGTTATATTGATCTAATTGTTTCTCCGGAAAAAAATATTTTTTTAGGTTCAAAAAAAATAATATTTCTTCCTTGGCAAAATATAGACAAAATAATTGTTCTAAAAGAAGGCAGTCCTCTTTATAGAGAATTTTTTAAAAACCCAAAGATTAATTATCTTGAAATCATTGAAGATTTAGCTAAATTGTTAAAATGCTATCTTATCTATTCAGATGATTTTTACACTCTTTCTGTCTATTTAAAATTTCCTCAATTAAAATATCCTAAAGTTGAATTTACTCCTTTTCAAAGTATTAATCAGCTAAAAAAAATTATTCAAGAAGATAATCGTCTAACTAAAATTTTTATTCTTCAAAAAAACCTAGCTCAAAGATTAATTTGCTCTAATTGTTTCTATAAATTTGATTGCCAAAATTGTCAAAATTATCTTACAGTTTATGAAAATAATCTTTTTTGTCCTCAATGTCATAAAAATTATCCCTTTCCAGCTCTATGTCCAAAGTGCCAAAATTCTAATTTAATAATAAAAGAAATAGGAAAGGAATGGCTTAAAAAATTTCTAAATAATCAAAAAATAAATTTTTTTGAAATCCAATCTGAATCTCAATTTAAAAAATTTAAACAATTCAAAAATAAAAAAGGAGTAATCATCGGCAGCTGGTTAATTTTAAACATTTTTTCACCTAAAACTATTTTTATGAATTTCGACAAAGCATTTTTTTCAGATAATTTAGTTTTAAAAGAAAAATATCTTCATCTTCTCTATTTATTAAAAAATAGTTCAGCTCAATTATTTCTTCAAACAAAACTTAATCAAGAAATTTTGAATAAGATTAAAAATGGAATAATTATTAAAGAACTTATTGAGGAAAGAAGATTAAATAAACTTCCACCTTTTTATTCTAAAGTCAAATTAATTTCAAGATTAAGCAATCTTCAAGAATTAAACAGAAGATTATTAAGCTTAAAAGATCTTTTAAAAAAAAGAATTTTATTAAGCAAAAAAGAAGTTGAAATTACAGGTCCTTTTTTAGAAAGAATATCACGGATTAAAAAAAGATACCAAATGTATCTTCAATTAAAATCAAAAAATTTTATAGATTTAAAAAATCTCTTAGAGGGGGTATCATGTTTAGAGGAAATAAATTTTGATGATGATCTTTAAATATTAAAAATTGTTTTTAGAAAAATAATTAGATCCAAGAAAAAATTTTTATTTTTAAGATAATAAAAATCATACTCAACTTTAATTTTTGTTTCATCTAGATTAAATGGTTTTTTATAATTAACTTGAGTCCAACCCGTAATACCAGGTAAAACTATATGTCTAATATTGTAAAAAGGTATTTTTTTTTCAAGATCTTTAACGATATTAACTTGTTCTGGTCGAGGGCCAACAAATGATAATTCTCCCTTAAGAACATTAATTATTTGAGGTAACTCATCTAAATGAAATTTTCTCAATATTTTTCCCCAAAAGAATATTCTATTATCATTTTCTTTTTCCCAAATACCTAGATCACTTTCAGGTTTCATTGTTCTCAATTTATAAATGGTAAATTCTTTGTTGTCTTTGCCGATTCTTTTCTGTTTAAAAATTATTGGACCAGGAGAATTTAAATAAATTCCTAAAATAATTATTGGCAAAAATGGTAAAGAAAAGCACAAAATAATTAGGCTGAAGGAAATATCAAAAATTCTTTTAATTAAGCTTTGAATTTTTGTTTCTGGATTAATAATTTCTTTAAGAATCCAATATTCGTCTATTTCTTCCAGAGGTATTCTACCCAAATTTTTTTCATAAAAATCCACCAATTCAATAATCGGTACTTTATAATTTATTTTGCTAATTATTTTATTAATTAATTCTTCCCTATTAATCTTCCGACTGATCACAATAGCGTCAAAGGAAGAATAATCATAGAGATAGTTTTCTTGCCAAAAAGTAATGTTATAGATATGGAGAGATTCAAAATCATTTTTAAATTTATCAATAAAATTTTTAGGAATTAAAACTAAAATATTTATTTTTCTTTTTTGTCTAAATTTATCTTCAATAATTTTTCTAAAAATTAAAAAGTTAGCTAAATAGAGAAAAGTAAAAATAAATAGATTGGTTTTAGGAGAAATTTTTAGATAAGGCAGAAAATAGAAAAATAAAATAGAAATAATAAAACCAGTAGAAAAAGCTTTAATCAGCCTTAAAGAAAATTTATTTTTAAAAATATTCAAGGAGTAAAAATTTTGAGAGTAAAAGGATAAAAGCCAAAAAGGAAGAATAATTGTAAAACCTATCAAATGTTCTTTCGTAATTTTAAATTCCAACGAGTATTTAAAAAAGAGAAGAATGATTAAAGAAAGATAAAATAAAAAAATATCTAAAAGCACGAGTGAGATTTTAAAATATTTATAGTAAGATTTCATTTACCAAAACCATAAGAGGTTAACTTTTCAAAAATTTTATTAAAAATTTTGTTGATAATTATCCAAAGAAAGACAAAAAGAAATAAAGTTTTACCTAAAAAATCAATTATTGTTTGAATAACTTCCATTTTGGAAAATTTTTATTTCACAGGGTTGATAAAATTTTGCTCCAAAAATTATTCCTAATTGAAATACCAAAAATAGTGATAAAAATATTATAATAAAAAGTAATAAATATTTTAAATTAAATTTAGCTAAAAATTTAGGCATCAGTAAGTAAAATTATAAGCAATTTAAAAAAAATTTATTTTTGGTTATTTTGTTTTTGGAAAAAATTTTTTATAATAGAAATTAAGCAAGAGATTGGGGCAAAAGTAAATTATTTACGGCTCCTCCTTTTCTTTATTTAATTATCTTCTAAGAAAAGAGCTTTTAAAACGAAGCTCTTTTCTTAATTTAGTATAAAAATTATATTTTATTTTTATTTTTAATCTTATGAGTAAAAAAAATAAATACTTACTAAAATAAAAATTTAATTATGATATACTATTTTTTAAATTTAGTTAATATAAAATTCTTTCAAATTTCTTTATATATACTTTTAATATTCCCCCGGGAGGGAGTCGAACCCCCAACCTTGAGCTTAGAACGCTCCTGCTCTTCCGATTGAGCTACCGGGGGATTGGACCGGGTGGGAATCGAACCCACAACCTTCGGTGTGCAAAACCGATATTCTGCCATTGAACTACCGGCCCTTATAAATATTAAATTATCTCTTTTAATAAAAATTATATAGTAAATATTATAACTTTAATTTTAGATAGTATTTTTATTAATTAAAAAATCAATTATTTTTCAATTAATAATTTTATCTTCTTTGCTGAAGCAATTGTCTTAACATCTCAATATAATTGTTTATATTATCTGGCAAATTACCTTGATTACCTTGGTTATTACCTCCCGGCGAAGATCTATTATTTTGATTAGTATTTAACAAATTATATTCAAATCTTCTTCCATCAACAATAACTGTATATTTCTGATCAGGAGTAACTCCTACTATTCCATATCTTATTCCTGACGAATCAAAACCATACCATAATAATTGAGAAAAAGGACCATAATTAATAGCCCCATTAATACTCACCATTATTCCTAATAAATCAGGATAAATAAAAGCGAAATTAGTACCAGTAGAAGCAAAAACGAAAAATGGAACTTGATTAATAGTTTCAGATTGATTTCTTTGATTTGTTTCTAATGGAGGTTGATAAAAAGGAAAGTATGGTTGGGCAAAAATTTTTAGAGGTGCTAAAAATAAGAAAACAAAAATGAGTAAAAATAAGATTATTAAGATATTATTAGTTATCTTCATAATTAGTAATTATTTAATTCGACCTTAATCATTTAAATCTGGTACCCAATTAATTATCTGTTGATTAGAAACTAAACTTAATAAATAAGCTCTTTCTTCTTCTGGATTAAAATTTATCTCTATTCTTTGTCTTCTACCCCAAAATTCTATGGCTGGTAAATAAACATTCACTCTTAAAGATGGCCAATTTCCTCTTATATAATCATTAATATTTTGATTTTCATCAATTTCTGAAGTATCTACAGACAAAAGGGCATAATAACTATTAGATAGTTCTTGATAGGGAGAAATTATTTCAAAAAGAAGACGATTTTCTAAATCTTCAAAATTAATTAAACTAATTTCTATAGGTGGAATTTCAGGCTGACTTTGACTATTTTGAGGTTCAGGTGAAATAAGTAAAAAATCAAAATTATTATTATTGGTATCTAACGAATTACCAAAGTTAATTTCATTGGTAGTCATTGATTGAGAATTAGAATCCATTCCTGCTTTTCGAACCAAGGCTAAACCTTGAGGAGGATTTTGATTAAAAGCAGTAGTTTCATATCTAACGGCTGATCCCCAGCCAACTAAATCGACAATTTCATCATTATTATTAATTAACATAATTGAATTATCTCTAGCTAAATTATAACTTTCAGCATAAATAATATCAGCTCTATTAGAATAACTCCCATTTTCATTAGCAATTAAAAAATAGGAATAAGGTCTAATTATTTTATTTTCAAAAGTATTTCTCGTTCTTAAACCAATAAAAGTTTGTTGATTACCATTTTTGTTGAATTTAATCAGTTTCCACCCTGATAAATTGATCTCAAAATTATTAGGATTATAAAGCTCAATATATTCATCAGTTGAATTACCTCCATCAATTAAAATTTCAGAAATCAAAACCTTTCCAGAGATAGCTTGATTACCGATATTATTATCTTCGTTATTGTTTTGTTGTTGATTATTGTTTTGATTATTATTGTTATTATTGTTTTGGTTTTGATTATTATTATTATTATTATTATTTTGTTGATTATTATTTTGACGATTGTTATTAAAATTTTGATTTGTTCCACTATTATTTCTATTATTCAAATTCAAAGTATTAGTATTATTAGCCAAATTAGAAGTAGAATTTATAAGAGAATTATTTCCAGTATTTTCATTTCTTTTATCATTTTCCCTAAGATTATTTAACAAAGTGAGAAAATTGGCTAATAAATTTTGATTATCAGAATTATTTACTTTATTATTTTTATTTTCATTTTTTATATTTCGGTTTTTTATCTCTTGATGAGGTTTATTTCTATTTTCTTTTTGAAGTTTAATTTTATTTTTCTGCTTTTCGTTATTTAAATTTAAATTTAAATTTTCATTTAATACTTGATAATCAATTTCTTGATAAGTAATTTCTTCTTCCGAAGATAATTCATTGTTTTTTAGTCCTAAATTAGAGTTATATTTTTTATCCTCAACTATCGTTGTTTTTTTTGAAATAAAATTATTTTCTAAATTATCTATTTCTCCTTTTTGAAAATACTTAAAATATGAAAAACCTATCAAGGTACTTATAGAACCACTTAAAACAAATGCTAAAATGATTGTCAAAATATTAGCTTTTTGGAAAATCATTTTAATTTTTTGATTGTTAATTTTATTTATTTTATTTTGAATATTTTATTAAATTAATTCTTATATCAAAACTTATTTTAATTATTCTTTATTCTATTATCTTTATATTCTATTATTTTATCTATTAAACCATAATCTCTTGCTTCTTCTGCCGTTAAATAAAAATCACGATCAGTATCCTTTTCTATCTTTTCTAATGGTTGACCAGTATGCTTAGCTAATATTTGATTAACTTTTGATTTGATTTTCAAAATCTGTTTAGCAGTAATTTCAATATCAGCTGCTTGCCCTTCAGCTTGACCCATAACTTGATGAAGTAAAATTTCTGTATTAGGTAAAGCCATTCTTTTACCTTTTGTACCAGCAGCTAAAAGTAAAGAGGCAGCTGACGCCACCATTCCTAAACCAATCGTTGAGACATCTGATTTAATAAATTGAATAGTGTCATAAATTGCTAAAGCTGAAGTAACTACACCACCTGGAGAATTAATATAAAGATAAATCGTTTTCTCTGGATTTTCATGTTCTAAAAATAATAATTGAGCAATAATAATATTGGCTACTTGATCATTAATTGGCGTTCCTAAAATTATTATTCTATCTTTTAATAGACGAGAATAAATATCATAAGCTCTTTCTCCTTGTTGAGTTTTTTCAATAACATAAGGAATTAATTGAGCATGGTCCATTTGTTAAATTAAATAGTTATTTATAATAATTATTTTAATTATATAAAATTTTTTATATAATGTCAAATATATGAATTGTATTATAATTTTATTATAATAATAATTATAATTTAAATTTTAAATTTTTAGAAATATAAAAATTAATTCTTAATATAAAAATCTGCCTGAGTAGCTCAGTGGTAGAGCGCATGCCTGAAGAGCATGGCGTCGGGGGTTCGATTCCCTCCTCAGGCACAAAAAAATAAATTAAAAAATTATATGAATATAAAAGAACAAAAAGGGTTTACTCTTATAGAATTAATTTTTGTTTTGATTATTATCTCAACTTTAATAACAATATTAATTACTATTATTAAACCTAATAGGATATTTATGCACTTAAGAGACTCACAAAGAATAGCAGATCTTAATAATCTTAATCGAGCAATAGAAATTTATATAAATGATACATTAAGTAAGGGTCAAGAATTAGTTTTAACATCCAGTGGAACACTTGCTTATTTTTTTGTTGGAGGGGATATATTATCTCCTAAACCTAATTTTAATTGTGCAGGTTTTTATGGATCTGGACCAGATGGAACTATATTTTTTTCAACACCAACAGTAACACCTAATTCAATAGATTCTTCAAGTTTATTTTATTATATTGCTGATAAAAATTTACACATATATTCTATAAATTACAACACCTTTAGAGCTACTAATTCAAAAAAAGTTGCTAACTCAATCAATACTAATGATTATGGGTGGTTGCCGGTACCCTTAAGTTTATCAAAATCAGTTAATATAAATTATTTACCTATTGATCCTATAAATACGAAAAGTAATAATGTTATTTCAGAAGATCATTATTATTATACTTTTGCTTGTGCTTTTATTGGCAGTAATATTTTTTATGAGATAAACACTAATTTAGAAATTAAAAATGAAGAAGAAAAAAATGACGGAGGAACAGCACCAGACTTATATGAGGTAGGTAGCGATTTAAGATTATTACCTTATAAGATTAATGGTTATTTTAAATATTCTCCTTAGTCAGTATTTTAGCAATTATTGAATTGATTTACTATTTTTGCTAATTTAAAAATTAGCCTTTTAAAATTAATCTTGAATTTAATTTAATTTTAATTTAAAATTGTACTGAAGAGTTAATCAAAAAATATTTTTTTTTCAAAAAAAATTTTTAATATTTAAAGTAAATATTCGATTTAAGTTGTTTTATTGATCCCTAAAAAATTACTAAGGGATAGTAAAATAAGGATTCTTAATTATCCGGGTTAAGTTTTAGAAGTGAGTTTGATCCTGGCTCAGGGTGAACGCTCGAGGTGTGGATAAGGCATGCAAGTCGAACGGGTTTATATCCGCAAGGATATAAATTACGTGGCAAACGGGACAGTAAAACACATCTAACTTACCCTAAAGTTGGGGATAACCTCCGAAAGGAGACTAATACCCAATAGTTTTATCCTTACTATGTAAGGATAAATAAAGACGAAAGTCGCTTCAGGAAAGGGATGTGGCCGATCAGCTAGTTGGTAGGGTAATGGCCTACCAAGGCTAAGACCGGTAGGGGGCCTGAGAGGGTGTTCCCCGTCATAGGCACTGAGACACGGGCCTAACTCCTACGGGAGGCAGCAGCCGAGAATCTTGGGCAATGGGCGAAAGCCTGACCCAGCGACACCTCGTGCCAGAAGAAGCCCTTCGGGGTGTAAATGGCTTTTGTGGGGGATGAAAACTATTCTTAATAAGAATAGTTTGACAGTACCCTACGAATAAGGGACGACTAACTTCGTGCCAGCAGTCGCGGTAAGACGAAGGTCCCAAGCGTTACCCGAATTTACTGGGTGTAAAGGGTGAGTAGGCGGAAATAAAAGTTTTCTCTCAAAGATAACTGCTCAACAGTTATTAGGGAGAAAATACTTTATTTCTAGAAAACAACAGGGGATAACGGAACACACGGTGTAGGGGTGAAATCCATTGATATCGTGTGGAACGCCGAAGGCGAAGGCAGTTATCTAGGTTGTTTTTGACGCTGATCTCACGAAAGCTAGGGGCGCAAACCGGATTAGATACCCGGGTAGTCCTAGCTGTAAACTATGGATGCTAACTCTGGGAAGATTCGACCCTTTCTGGGGTAAAGCTAACGCGTTAAGCATCCCACCTGGGGAGTATAACCGCAAGGTTGAAACTCAAAGGAATAGGCGGAAGGCTGCACAAGCGGTGGACCATGTGGTTCAATTCGATAGTAACCGAAAAATCTTACCTGGGTTTGACATGTTTGTCTTAATACCTTTATCGAAAGAAAAAGGGAACATGATTTTTCATGTGGGCAAACACAGGTGCTGCATGGCCGTCGTCAGCTCGTGATGTGAATCGTAACCTTAAGTGGCACAACGAGCGCAACCCTCGTCTTGTGTTATAAGTGTCACAAGAGACTGCCAAGTATAACTTGGAGGAAGGTGAGGATGACGTCAGGTCCGCATGGCCTTTATATCCAGGGCAACACACATGGTACAATGCAGAGTACAACGGGAAGCAATGACGTGAGTCGGAGCAAATCCCTAAAATCTCTGCTCAGTTCGGATTGAAGGCTGAAACTCGCCTTCATGAAGTCGGAATCGCTAGTAATCGCGAATCAGCTATGTCGCGGTGAATACGTTCCCAGCCTTTGCACTCACCGCCCGTCAGGCCAGAGGAGTTGTTCTTACCCGAAAATCTACTTTTAGTAGAGATAAGGTAAGAATAATGACTAGGGCTAAGTCGTAACAAGGTATCGCTACCGGAAGGTGGCGATGGACCAATTCTATTTAAAATACTAAAAAAAATAAAATTAAAGCTTAGTTGAACTTAACCCGGATAATTAAGAATCTTGAAAATTAAAAATATAAAATTTTTCTTATTTATTAATTTTTTATTTTTTTAAATATTATATTTTTATTTTAATATCAATAAGACTATTTTAAATAAAATTTAAAAATTTAAACAAATAATTTAATGAAAATTTTAATTGTCGAAGACGATAAGTTTTTAAGAACTTTACTAGAAAAAAAATTCAAAATTGAGAATTTCGAAGTTATTACCGCTATAGACGGAGATGAAGCATTAAATAAAATAATAATTGAAAAGCCAGATTTAATTCTTTTAGATATTATCTTGCCTAAAAAAAGTGGTTTCTATGTATTAGAAGAAATTAACAAGGATTTTAATTTAAAAAATATTCCTATTTTTATTATTTCCAATTTAGGACAACCTGAGGATATTCAAAGAGGAAAAAATTTGGGCGCTAAGGCTTATTTTATCAAAGCTGGTTTATCTTTAGAAGAATTAGTTAATAAAGTAAAGGAATTTACTTATGTTAAAGATGTTTAGAATTTACAGAATAAAATCGTTAATTTGAAAGAAAATTTCCTATATAAATAAATTTTTAAATTAGAATTAAAAATTATTTTTCAATAAAATCTTATCCACATTTTGTAATATGTTTTATAAAATTCAAGTTTATAATAAAATAATCTAAGTTGGGTAATTATAAATATTTACATTTATAAAATTATTTAATTTAAAAGTGGTCGGGTAAATAAATTTTAAATAAATTTAAGAAATCAATCTAGAATGAAAAAACAAATAGGCTTTACTTTAGTTGAATTAATTATTGTTTTGGCTATAATTTCTACGTTAGTAGCTATCTTAATTACTGTTATCAAGCCTCAGCAAATATTTATGAATATGCGAGATACTCAAAGAAAGTCTGATCTTAATACTCTAAGTAGAGCAATCGATCTTTATGTTACCGATATCACAACCAGAGGAGATGAAATAGTTTTAACTCCCAGTGGAACAGTTAATACTCTTGGAGGGACTTTAACCAATTTCAATCATGGATGCTTAGGATCAGGAGCTACACCAACTATTTTTTATTCTTCAGCTAATGTAGGAGGGACAACAACAGGTTTTACTGGTGCTAGAGCTACTAATTCAAGAAGTATTGCTACTTCATCTACCGCTAATCCTCCTGGTTGGCTACCAGTTCCTCTAGGTACATCAACTTCTCTTAATTTATCTAATTTGCCAGTAGATCCTAGAAATAGTCTAAATTCTAATAGTGCTCCTTCATTTTACTATACTTTTGCTTGTCGCTTTTCAGATTTATCTTATGAATTAAATGCTAATTTAGAAAATCCTAATAATACTGATGAAGCGAATGATAATGGTAATAATCCTTTTCTTTATGAAATAGGTCCAGATAAAACTATTTTACCTTCAGCAACCAGTGCTCATTTTTATCCTAATCTTTAATTTTATAATTTTTATTATTAATCATTTTTTATATATAACCATTCAATTTTATAACCATTAAGAAATTCTTTAGATGACATCCTCTTTCGATCGGCCAACTGTAATTCTTTAATTAAAAGCCAATCATCAACTATTCTTATTCCTAAATCATTTTGGTAACGGAAAAATTCTCCTTTATTTATTTTTTTCAAATTTGAGTCAATTTTTTCTATTTTTTCAATTTTAAATATTTTCATAATTTTTTCTTCATTTTTTAATAAAATTTTCAAAAATGTTCCTGGCCAAGGATTTAAAGCTCTTATTTTTCTATCCCACACAATAAAATTTTCATTGATATTCAAAAGGCCATCTTCTTTTGAAATTTTTCTCGTATAGGTAGCCAAAAAATGATCTTGCTCTTGAATTTTAATTTTTCCCTCTAAGTAATCATCAATAATCTCGTTAAAAATTTTTCCACCCAATTTTCCTAATTTTTTTTCTAATTCTAGATAGGTTTCTTTTTGGGTTAAATTTATTTCTTTCTGATAAACTATAGGCCCATGATCAATTAAACTATCAATAAGAATAATAGTAACGCCTGACTTTTGATCTCCATTAAGAATTGTTTCTCTGATGGGATTAGCACCTCTATACTTAGGTAATAAAGAAGGATGGATATTTAAAATTCCTTTTTTAAAACATCTATTGATATCCTCAGGAATGATCTTCCCGAAACCAGCGATTAAACCGAAGTAAAAATTTAAATTAAAATTTGACCAATCTTTAATTTCTACTACAGGTAATTTATTTCTCAAAGAAAAACTATAAACAACATTTGGTTCTAATTTTAAACCTCTTCCTTTAGGCTTAGAAGGTAGGGTAACTACTAAAGAAGGTAAATTTTTTTTAATAATCTCTTTTAAACAATAAATTGAAAAATTACTTGAACCAAAAAAACAAAAATCTAATTTTTTAACCATTTTTTAGATCGTAAATTTCGATAGCTTTATTAATAAATAAAATACCATTCAAGTGATCAACTTCATGCTGAATAATATGAGCTAATAAACCCGAAGTTTTTAATTTTTTTTTCTTTCCTCTCATATCTTGATATTCTAAATAGATCTTATTAAATCTTTTTACCAACCCCCATTTATTAGGTAAACTTAAACAACCTTCTTCTTTCACCTCTTCTTCCCACCCTTTTAAAATTTTAGGATTAATAAAAATATAAAATTTATCTTTGGGACGAGCAACAAATAAGGCCATATCTAAACCTATTTGATTAGCCGCTAAGCCTACTCCATTGTTTTCAACTATAATTTTTTTCATTTTCTTTACAATCTCGTTTAAATTCTTATCAAAATAATTAACTGACTTTGTCTTTTTTTTTAAAAAATTATTTGGGTAAGTTAGAATCATCTAAGTTTAAAATAAATTTTTAAAATATGAAGAAAATAGGTGAATATATTTAATAATAATGTTTAAAAATTATAGGAATTTTTAAAAATATTAATTTAAAAATAAAATTAATAAAATTAATCTATTTTATATAATTATAATGTTACTTTAAAAATTAAAAATTTTATTTCAATTTTAGTTTAAATTATGCTTAATAGTAAAACTTTAACTTCAGACGAATTTAAAAAAAGACACGGTTATTTAGTTGATGGTATTTGGTATCCTAGGGTGACATCAATTGTTGATATTAAAAGTAAACCTGCTCTATATTATTTTTATGCAGCAGCGGAAAATTTTACCGATGCTCAAAATAAAAAAAGAAAGGCTGCTTATGAAGGAACAATCGTCCATGAAATTTTAGAAGCAATTGTTAGAGGAAAAGAAATAATTGTTCCACCTGAATTTATAGGATTTAAAAAAGGATTTGAAAGTTTTTTAAAAAATTATAGTCTTATCACTCGTGCTGAATGGATTGAAAAAAGAATAAAACATTCTAATTATCGTTATAGTGGCACTTTTGATATTTTAGCCGAAGTTAATGGAGTTTTTTCACTAATTGACATTAAAACAGCTGCTGAAATTTATGATGATTATCGCCTTCAAACAGCTGCTTATTATTATGCTCTAAATGAAGAACCGGTTTTAATAGACAATTCAAAAAAAATTGTTTTACCTAAATTAATAGAAAAAAGATTTATTTTAAGATTAAATCAAATTCAAGTTTGTGAACTATGTGGAGCTAAAAAAATTATCAGAAGAATGGGAGATAAAATAAAAGGTGGTGAAGATTTTTGTCAACATCAATTTGGAGAAATTATTGAAGAATGGGAGTTTAAAGAATTTGACAATCCTGAAGAAGATTTTAAGGGTTTTTTAGCTTGTAAAGAACTCTGGGAATGGGAACATCGAGAAAAATTAAAGGAGATAGGCTATCTTTAAAGAAAAAATAATTTAGGAATACTTACTTTTTGAATTTCTTTTTGAGAAAAAAAATCAATAAGAGGTTCAATTTTATTTTTGGCTTTCTGCCAACTTTTTAGTCTTTCACCAGTAATTTTTTTTAAAATGATATCTTTAGCTTTTTTTCTTTTTTCTTCTTGAATACCTATTCTTAATCTCCAAATTTTTTGACTATAATTTCGGTAAATTGATTCTACTCCTTTATGCATAGATGGTCTTTTATTAAATGTTAATTTGAGCCACAAGAATGGTAAATCAGCTTCATCGTGAATGATTAACACTTCATTAGAACTTTTAATTTTTAATTGTTGAGTAATCATCTTTAAAACCATTCCCGATTCATTCATATATTTCTTAGAAATACTTAAGTATAAATTTTTATAAAAAGCAATTTGAAAATAATCGTTTTGAAAAATTAAATTTTCTTGAATGATTTTCTTTAATAAATCTTGACCAAAATTATGAGGAGTGTTAATAAATCTTTCGCCTGGATTACCTAAACCAAAAATTAATTTAATTTTATTATATTTGATTTTATTATATTTTTTCATATAATTATTATGTTATTAAATATGTTTTCTCTAAAATGGTTAGGTCTTTTTTCTCTGAAATCAAAGACTTATTTTTAATTTTTATTTTTGTTTTTTTACCTGTAAGATTATTTATTTTCGAACCATTTATTGTTGTAGGAGAAAGCATGGAACCCAACTTCCATAATTCGGACTATTTAATTGTTTGTAAAATTTGTACTAAAATAAACCCTCCTCAAAGAGGAGAAGTAATAGTTTTCATCCCTCCTGTTGATGAAAAGAAATATTATATTAAAAGAGTTATAGGTTTACCAAATGAAAAAATAAGTATTAAAGATAATAAAATTTTTATTTCTAAAGAAAACCAAGTATTTCAACTTAAAGAAAATTATTTACCTAATGAAGAAGTTTATATGGAGGATTTAGAAATAATTTTAAATAATGATGAATATTTTGTTTTAGGTGATAATCGGAAAGAAAGTTTTGATTCCCGAAAATGGGGTAGGCCTTTGAAAAGAGAAAATATTGTGGGGAAAGTTATTTTTAAACTCAATTTTTTAGGAAAATTTATTAATATTCTTCATCATAATAGTATTTAAATATAAATAGCAAGCTAATCAATAAAAATGAGTTTTAAATTTGTTTTTCAAAGACCGAGGGGTATGAATGATTTTTTATTTGACGAAGCTAACTTTTTACTTTCTCTGAAAGAAGAAATAATTAAATATAGTCAATTATACTCTTATCATTATATCCAAACCCCAGTTTTAGAAGAAGAGGGGGTTTTTACTTCATCTTTGGGTCAATCAACTGATGTTATCCAAAAAGAAATGTTTTATCTAAAAGAACGAGAAGGTGGTATTAAATATGTTTTAAAACCAGAAGGAACAGCTTCAGTAATTAGAGCTTATCTTCAAAATGGTATGCATTCTTTACCTCAACCGGTAAAATTATTTTATCTTGATCGAATGTATCGGCGAGAAAAACCTCAAGCTGGCAGATTTCGAGAGCATCATCAATGGGGATTAGAAATTATCGGTAGCTCAGATCCTATTTATGATGCTCAAATAATTCAAGTTTTTGACAGATTTTTTAAAAAATTTAAATTATTTGATTATATTTTCAAAATTAATAGTTTAGGATGTAAAAAAGATAGAAACAAATATCTTAAAGATTTAAAGAATTATTATAAAAAAAATTTAAAAAATGTTTGTAAGGATTGTCAAAGAAGATATAATCTTAATCCATTAAGAATGTTAGACTGCAAAGAAGAAAAATGTAAAGAATATAAAAAAAATGCTCCGAGTTTAATAAACTATCTTTGTAAAGATTGCGAAATTCAAATTAGCAAAACTTTAGAGTATTTAGATATTTTAGAAATAAAATATGATTTAGACCAAACATTAGTAAGGGGATTTGATTATTATCAAAGAACAGTATTTGAAATATTCTTTCCAGAGACAAATATTGCTATTGGTGGCGGTGGAAGATATGATAACTTAGCTCAATATTTAGGAGGTAAAGTAATTCCAGCTGTAGGAGGAGCTATAGGTTTAGAAAGATTAATTGAAATCTTAAAAATCCATAATGTAAAATTAAAGATGGCTAAAAGTGCAGAAATTTTTATTGCCCAAACTACAGAAAAAACAAAAGAATACGCCTTAAAAATTTACGATGAATTGATCAAAAATAACATTCCTGTTTTAGAAAATTTTAGCAAATCCAGTCTTTCTTCTCAATTAGAATTAGCTAACAAATTAGGAGTTAAATATTGTCTAATTATTGGTCATCAAGAAATTGGTAATAAAACTGCTATTTTGAAGGATATGGTTAAAAGATCTCAAGAGATAATTGCTATTAATCACTTAACTCAAGAAATTAAGAAAAAATTAAAATTATAATAAAAAAACAATGAGTAAATGCCTATTTTGCCAAATAGCTAATAAAGAGTTAAAAGCTTTTATCCTATTAGAAAATGAAAATTTCTTAAGTTTTTTAGACATTAAACCTCATTCTCCTGGTCATTCTTTGATTATCCCTAAAAAACATTTAGTTAGTTTTACAGATTTATCAGAAGAGTTATATCAAGATTTAATAAGAATTATAAAGGAGGCTATCTTTAAAATTTCAAAAAAATTAAAAACATCTGATTTTACTATTGGAATTAATGAGGGAAAATTAGCCGGTCGTTTAATTGATCATCTTCACTTTCACGTCATTCCTCGATTTCCTAATGATAATGGCGGTTCGATACATTCAGTTGTTTATAATCCTCCCTCACAATCTGTAGAGGAGATTTATAATTTACTCAAAGATGAGAATTAAAGCTAAAAAAGTGAAAAATGAAAATAATCTTCAGTTATTGAAAAGATTTAGTTCTCGCTATCAAAGAAGTGGTTTAGTCAATGAAGTTAAAAAAAGAATGTTTAAAACTAGAAAATGGAATGAGCGAAGAAAATTTGAATATCGAATTTATCGCTTAAAAATTAAATCATTTGTAGAAAAAAAATTAAAAGAAGGTTGGAGTTTAGAAAAAGCTTTAGAAATGGCCAAACGTTATATTAACGAAATTAAATATGAAGGATGAAAAATATTTATTTTGGTTTAGATTTCGGCCATTATGAAATTAAATTAAGCGTTTTGGAAGAGGATCCTCTCGGTAAATTAATTAGCTATAACCACTCTATTAGAAATGAGAATCTAAGAGAGGGTGAAATTTTAGATCAAGATGCTCTCTTTCATTCTCTTGAAAATCTTTTTTCTAATATTTTAAATAGTTTTAATATTGCTAAAATTGATAATCTTATTATTTCATTCAATTTTCCTCATTTTCAAAATTATTTTCAGAAAGGCCATTCTATTTTCGAGGGTAATGTTCAAGAAGAAGATCTTGAAAGAGCGATTAAAACCGCTCGAACTTCTCTTTTAATTAATAATCAAGAAATTTTAGTTGAAGAACCAATAAAATTTATTTTGGATGGTAACCAAGAAATAAGAGATCCGTTGGGATTTACTGGACGCAGATTAGATGTTGAAGTTTTCTTTATCACCTGTCATAAATCTATTTTAGATAAATTCAGAAATGTTTTTAAAAGATTAGAAATTAATAAAATAAATTTTATTCCTTCTTTTTATGCTGCCAGTAAGGTTTGTTTATCAAAAAAAGATAAAGAGATAGGAGTAGGTTTAATTGATTTCGGCTCAGAAAATACAACTATCTCTTTTTTTCAATATGGAAAATTAATTAACTATAAGTCTTATAAATTTGGAGGGGAAAAATTAACAGAAGATTTAGCTATTAATTTAAAAATTGACATCGAAGAAGCTGAAAAATTAAAAATTGCTTTTTTCAATAATCAATTAGCTAAAGAAGGGAAAAAGAAATTAAAAATTAAAAAATTTATTGAAAAAAAAATAAAAGAATATTTTGAAAAAAATAATTTAAGATCTTATCTGAAAGAAATTAAAAACAATTATCGCTTACCAGCAGGAATAATTGTTATAGGTAGTTTTGCAAAAATTATCCATTTAGATAACTTAATAAAAAATTTTTTTGATTTCCAACTGAAACTTTCAAAAGATGATTTAGGTTTATTTGAAAAACAAGATGATCTTTTGAAATATTCAGCTTCAGTTGGTTGTGCTTTAATAGCTAAAGAGTTAGATTATAAAAATGAAAATTGGTTACAAAAAATTAAAAATTTTTTTAGGTTTAGCAATTAGTAGTTTATTTTTTTTACCAAATAATCTTAGTTCTTCTCAAAATGTTTGCCAGTTGGATAATGCTCTTAACTATGGATATTTAGAATCAGTTGTTTTTGATTTAGGTGATGAATATCAAATTACTAAATTAAAATGGCAAGGAGAAAAAACGGATAAACATTTTGTAGGGTTTCAACTAGCTAGTTCTTTAGATTATAACGGTCCATGGCTATTTTATGGTAAAAGTTTTTTCAATGATTATATTGATCATCCCCCTTTTAAAATATATTCATTCCAGAGTGATAATCCTCACAAAAATATTCGTTATTTTAAATATCGTGTTTATTTAGCCACTTGTGAAGAATTTAGTTCTCCTGAGGTTGAAAAAATTATTCTTTATTATAGGAAATAATTTTTAAATTTAATGATCATGAGAATGTTCACGACAATATTCAAAAGTAGGATCAATCTGTAATCTCGCAGATTCAATTTCTTTACCGCATTTTAAACATCTTCCATAAGTATTATTTTCAATTTTTCCTAAAGCTCGATTAATTTCTTCTAATCTCTCCTCTAGAAATTCTTTTTTAATATGAATATCTTGTTTTTCTTCAAAGGCTTCCGAAGCAGCCGAAAATTCATATTCAGGATTTTCCTTCAAATTATTCATCTCTCGTTTTAATTCTTCTAGGACAAAAATTATTTCTTCTTTTTCTTTTAAAAGTTTATTTTTAATTTCTTCAATATTAATCATAACTTTTCTATTATAACACAAAATTAAACTTGATTAATAAAATTAACTTTTATTAGAAAGAAAAAAAGGGAAAAGAGAAAGAAAATATTTAAATAGAAATGAACTGGTAAAAAATAACTTATCCAAAAAAACTGAGCAAAAATAAAAGTTTTAATTAAACTTTGAAAAAAATTATTTTTAAAAATTAAAAAAAAGATCAATAGCATTAAAAAAATAAGAATGATGAAAATAAGAAAAAAGTTAAAATGATCAAGAAAAATAAGTATATTAAAAATAATTAAGAAAACTAAAATGAAAAAAGAAAGTTGATTATTAGTTAATAAAAGAAAATAGTAAATAAGCCAAATAATTATTATTAATAACGGATTGATTTCTATTAAAAGAAATAAAAAATAAAAAGGAAGAGGACTAACTAAAGAAAATAAAATAAAATTTAATCCTCTTAAAAAATAAAAATTAAAAAAAATAAGTGAAGTTAAAAGGAAAATAATAAAAAAGTAATTAAAAAAAGTTAAGTATAAGAAAATACTGGAAATTCCAAGAGCTGAGATTATTAAAAAATTTTCAGATATCAAGATCTTGAACTTCTTGAGCATAGGTTTCAATAAATTTTTTTCTTGGTTCGACTTCACTACCCATCAAAATAGAAAATAATTCATCAGCCCTTTCCGCATCTTCAATAGTAACCCTTTTTAATACTCTTTTTTCAGGGTTAATAGTTGTTTCCCATAATTCTTCTGGGTTCATTTCTCCTAGCCCTTTATATCTTTGAATATCAAAATTATAATTTTTAGTCTGTTTTTTTTGAATTTCTTTAATTAATTTATCTCTTTCCGAATCACTATAAGCATAAAAAAATTGTTTTCCGAATTGAATTTTATATAAAGGTGGTTGGGCTATATAAATATATCCTTTTTCAAGCAATGATCTAAAAAATCTATAAAAAAGAGTAAGTAAAAGTGTGCGAATATGATTACCATCAGAATCAGCATCAGTAGCAATTATTATTTTTGAATAGCGCAAATTTTCGAGATTGAAATCTTTTCCTATCCCCGTTCCTAAAGCAGCAATAAGATCTTTAATTTCCTTTGATTTTAATATTTTAACCAGATTTGATTTCTCGACATTTAAAATTTTTCCTCTTAGTGGTAAAACTGCCTGGAAAGTTCTATCTCGAGCTTGTTTGGCACTTCCTCCAGCACTATCGCCCTCAACAATAAAAAGTTCTCTTTTTGAAAAATCCTTTGAAGAGCAATCAGCTAATTTTCCTGAAAGCATTAGAGAAACTGAAAATCTTTTTTTAAAAACTATTTCTTTAGCTGTTTTCTCTGCTTCCCGAGCTTCGAGATTAATAATTAATCTGTTTAAAATGGCTTTTGCTTCGTCAGGGTATTTTCCAAAATACTCTTTTAAAAAATTAAAAACATGACTTTCGACAAAGCTTTTTACTTCGGGATTGCCTAATTTTGATTTTGTTTGTCCTTCAAATTGAGGTTCGGGAATTTTCAAAGAAATTATTAACCAAAGACCTCCTCGAATATCTTCGGTAATTAAATTTTTACCATTTTTTAAAATATTTAGGACTCTACCTATTTCGTTGAATATTTTTAATAAAGCATTCCTAAAACCTACAAGATGAGTTCCCCCCTCAGGATTAAGAATATTATTAGTAAAAGATAGCTCTCTACTATCTGAGCTTTCAGAATAATTAAAACAAAATTCAAATTCCTTATCATCTTCTGATATTTTTCCATAAAGATGATGGTTATTAACAAGTCTTTTAAATTTAGTTAAATGATTTAAAAAACTTATCAAACCTCCCTCAAAATAAAAACCATAGGAAAAATTTTCTCGCTCATCATAAAAATTAATTCTCAGTCCTGGAGTCAGATAACTTTGATGACGAAGATAGTCCAAAATGATATTTTTATCAAAATTAATCTCAGTAAAAATTTTAGGATCAGGTTCAAAAATAATCGTTGTCCCTGTTTTTTTTGTTGGTCTAATTTTTTTAAGACTAGTAATAGGCTTTCCTCTTTCATATTCTTGTGACCACTCATAACCTTCTCGATAAACAACTGCTTTTAGATATTTACTTAAGGCATTAACCACTGATAAACCTACTCCGTGTAAACCACCTGAAACTTTATAAATTTTCTGAGAAAATTTACCACCAGCATGAAGATAAGTTAAAACAGTTTCCAGTGCTGATTTTTTTGTTTTAGAATGCAAATCAATAGGAATACCTCGACCATCATCAGAAATAGAAATTCTATTATTTTTTAATATTTTTACCTCAATATTTTTAGCATAACCAGCCAAACTTTCATCAACAGCATTAGCTACAATTTCATAGACTAAGTGATGAAGGCCATCTTTACCTGTGCTTCCTATATACATTCCTGGCCTCTTTCTAACAGCTTCAATTCCTTCTAAAACTTGAATATCCTCTGCCTTGTAACTCATTATCGAATTAAAAATAAAACCTAATTAAAAATACCTTAAATTTAATATTCTATCTAAACTTAATTTACCCGGGCCAACAGATAAAAGAAGAATAAAATAGCTTATTAAAGATAAAGAAATTAAATCAATTTTTTTTCTTATTAAAATTTGTGAAAATAATAAGCTAATCCATATTAAAGAAAGAAAGGATGAAAATAAACCTAAAAAAATCATTATTGAGGAAGCTAAATAAAATAACGATAAAAGATTAAAATTTTTTTTATTTTGCCAAAAAATAATAAAAAAAATTAGGGCGATAATAATT
>JANXCM010000029.1 GCA_025060085.1 Patescibacteria group bacterium | reverse complement strand
AATATTGGAAAAAGTAGATGGGGTGGAGCAATTCATGGAGCAATGTTTTTGTGGGATTTTGCTAAACCAATTGATCTAATCCATATAGATATTGCTCCTAGAATGACCGCCAGTGAAGATGATCATCTTTCAAAAGGTTCTTTAGGTTTTGGAGTTTATCTTTTGAAAGAATTTGCTAAAAAGATAAGCGAAGAAGGTAAAATTATTTAATGTTAATTTTAGAAAATATTTCCATAAAAAAATTTACTACTTTTAAAATCGGTGGTAGGGTAAAATATTTTATTACTATCACTACTTTAAAAGAAGTTGAGGAGTTAATAGATTTCTTATCTAAAAAAGAAACTAAATTTTTTATTTTAGGTGGAGGAAGTAATATTCTTTTTACTGATGAATATTATAATGGTGTAGTTATTAAACCTAAATTTGAAACATTTAATTTTTTTCAAAATGGTGAAGTTGTTTTAGGGGCAAATAAATTAATGTCAGAAGTTGTTTATGAATCTTGTCGGTTAGGTTATCAAGGTTTAGAATGGGCAGGAGGTTTACCAGGAGAATTAGGTGGAGCGATAAGAGGTAATGCTGGTTGTTTTGGCTCAGAAATTAAAGATATCGTTCAAGAAGTTTTAGCAGTTAATTTATTGACAAAAGAATTAAAAAAATTTTCTAATGAAGAATGTCAATTTGCTTATCGTCATTCTTTTTTTAAAAAAAATCCCGAATGGTTGATAGTTGAAACAAAATTAATTTTAAATCCAGGTTCAAATTCTGAAAGTTTATTAAAAATAATGAATGAAAAAATAAATTATCGAAAAGATAAACATCCTTTGGAATTCCCTAATGTTGGTAGTATTTTTAAAAACCTTAATATTGAAGAAGTAAATTTTGAATTAAAAAAATTAGCAGAAAAAAATAAAGTAATTAAAGGAAATAAAATACCAACGGCATTTGTGATTGAATTTTTAGGTTTAAAAGGAAAACAAATAGGTGGAGCAAAAATTTCTGAAAAACATGCTAATTTTATCGTTAATGTAAACAATGCTAAAGCTCAAGATGTTTTAGATTTAATTAAGTTTATTAAAGAAAAAGTGAAAGAAGAATTTAATTTAGATCTAAAAGAAGAAATAGAAATTATTAGTTAAGTTATCCACAATTTTGAATCAAAATAAAAAAATTTTTTTTATAATTAAAATAGAATAAAAAATTCAAAATATTTTTTAAAAAATATTTTTAATAATAAAAATCGGATAAGTCGGTCCGATTAAAAAATTAATACTGGCCAGTATAAAGGCGGATATTATTTTTAAAATATGGCTACAAAAAGACCTGCAGCAAAAAAGTCTGCATCCAAAAAGAGTTCTCCTAAAAAAAGAAAATAAAGTTAATCTTTAATAATTTAAAAGTAAAAATCCAATTAACCCTCGGTATTCACCGAGGGTTAATTGTTTTTATTGAAAGTTATTTCAAATATCTAATTTATTTAAATTTAATTTAAAGTTAATGTTAATAATTGGTGGATTAAGTTTTAAAAATATCATAAATAAATAAAAAATTTTTAATTGTATTAAATTTTAAAATTTTGATTTTTCATTTAGTGGTATAAAATGGTATATTATTAATTTATAGTGGTAAATTGTGGATAATTTAGTGGAAAAAGTGAATAATGCTTTTAGGGGAATATAATCACACATTAGATAACAAAGGAAGAATTTCAATTCCTTCTAAATTTAGATCTAAGTTTTTAGAAGGAATAATAATTACTCGAGGTTTAGATAATTGTCTTTTTGGTTTTACAAAAGAAGAGTGGGAAAGGGTGGTAAAAAAAATAGTTAATTTACCATTGAGTCAGTCTAATGCTAGAGCATTTTCGAGATTGATGCTCGCAGGAGCTTTTGAAACTGAAATCGATAACCAGGGTAGAATATTAATTCCTGAATCATTAAGAAAATATGCTAATTTGAATAAAAAAGCAGTAATTGTTGGAGTTTATACCAGGATTGAAATTTGGGATGAAAATAATTGGGAAAATTACAAAAAGCAATCTGAAGAAAATTCTGAAGAAATCGCTGAAAGATTATCAGATTTGGGTATATGATTCACAAACCTGTTCTCTTACAAGAAGTTATTAAATATTTAAATCCTCAAAAAAATGAAAATTTCATTGATGCTACTTTCGGTTTAGGTGGTCATAGTTTTGAAATTTTGAAATATATTAAACCAGAAGGCAAAATACTTGCTTTAGAATGGGATCCTTTTTTAGTCGAAATTATTAAACCTCAAATTATGGCTCAAAAAAATATTATCTTAAAAAACGAAAATTTTAAAAGAATAAAAAAAATAGCTAAAGAGGAAAACTTCACTAATGTGAAAGGAGTAATTTTTGACTTAGGAATATCTAATTGGCACTATCAAAAATCAAATAGAGGTTTTTCTTTTAAAAAGAATGAATATTTAGATATGAGGATTAACCCTTATGAAATAAAATTAACTGCCTTTGATATTATTAACTATTTCTCTAAAGAAGAATTAACAGATATTTTTTTGAAATATGGTGAAGAAAAAAAATCAAAATTGATCGCTGAAGAAATTGTAAAAAGAAGAAAGAATAAAAAAATTGAGACTTCATCTGAATTAGCAGAAATAACGGCAGAAGTGAAAGGAAAAAGAAAATCTAAAATTCATCCTGCAACACAAGTTTTTATGGCTCTAAGAAATTTTATTAATCAAGAATTAGAAAATTTAGAAATTGGTTTAGAAGAAGCTTATGAAATTTTAATTCGTGGAGGAAGGATAGCTGTTATTAGTTTTAATGGTTTAGAAGATAAAGTAATTAAGAAAGTTTTTAAAAAACTAAAAAATAAAAGAGGCTTGATTATCACTAAAAATGTTGTAAGACCAAAATTAGAAGAAATTCAAAACAATCCTTCAGCTCGATCAGCAAAATTGAGAGTAATAGAAAAAAATGACAAATAAAAGAATTAATAATTTCAAAAAATTTAAAAAAAGAAATCCGCCTTTTCACTGGTCATTAATTTTGATGATAATAATTGTTGTTGAGTTTATGTTGCTAATTAAAGAAAGAGCCTGGTCCCAAAATTATACTGAGCTGATTGCTCAGATGAGGGACCAGGTTGAAAATGTTGCTAAAGAAAACAGGATGATATTTCAAAGAGTTTATTACCTTTACAATCAAATTTTATCTTTAGATGAAGAAAATAATTATTTTGTTAAAGCTAAAAGAGATTTTTCAATTTTAACCAAACAAGTATCTTTAATAACTAATAATATAAGAAATGAGGAATAAAAATAATTTTAGTGTTAAATTACTGATTTTTTTTCATTTATTTATTTGGTTGATACCTATTTATTACTTGATTAATCTCCAGATAGTTAAAGCCGATGATTATCGTAAAAAAATAGCTAATTTTGAAAAAAATAAAATCATTTTAGCTCCACGAGGTAAAATTTATGTTCAAGATAAGGATAAAAATTTATACTTAGTGGCGGATAGTTTAAGAGTTTACGATATCTATTTTAACCCAAAAGTTAGTAAAGATATCGAAAATGACATCAAAAAAATAAAAAATTTTTTAAATATTGATTTAATAGATTCATTTGATAATCAAAAATCTTTTATTATTGCTAAAAATACTTCTGAAGAAATTGTAGAAAAAATTAAAAAATTAAAATTAGATTCCGTTTTTTTTGAAGATAAATATCTTAGAATTTATCCAGAAAAAGATTTTTTAAGTACTATTTTAGGATTTGCTAAACTAGATTCGAATAATAATTTGAAGGGAGAGTATGGTTTGGAAAAATATTATGATGAATTTTTAAAAGGTGAAAATGGTGTTTATTATGGAATTAAAAAAATTAAACCAGAAATTCCAGGAAATGATTTAATTCTAAATATTGATTATTTTGTTCAAAAATATGCAGAAAAAATTTTAACGGAAGGGATTAAAAAATTTGAAGCTAAAGGAGGTTTAGTGATTATTACTAAAAATAATGGAAAAATAATTGCTTTAGCAGAAGAACCTCGTTATGACTTAAATGAATTTAATAAGGTTAAAAATATAGAGATTTTTTTAAGTAAAGCAGGACAAAATTATGAACCAGGTTCAGTAGTAAAAACAATTACTTACTTTATCGGATTAGATAAAAATGTTTTCAATCCCTTAAATAAATATTTTGATGCTGGTTATTTAACTGTTAATAATTGGACAATTTATAATTTTGATCAAAAAGGAAGGGGAGAGGTAACTTATGAATATGCCTTTGAACAATCTCTTAATACTGGTGCAGCAAATATTCAAAGAAAAATTGGTAATTATAGTTTTTTGTCTTATTTAAAAAAATTAAAATACCATCAAAAACCTTTTGTTGATTTTCCTAACCTAATTGAAGGGAATATTAAAAACTTGGAAAAATCACCTCGAGATCTAAGAGATATAAATTTTTTAACAGCTAGTTATGGTCATGGTATCAGTCTTTCTCCTTTTCACCTAATTCAATCATTTTTATTTTTTGCTAATAAAGGAAATTTTTATAATTTAAATTTTGTAGAAAAAATTATTTATCCCAACGGAAAAGAAAAAATAATTAAACCTCAAATAATTGATCAATTTGGAAATATCAATTCATTTTATACTCTTTTTGATCTTTTAGAAAAAGTTACTTTAAATGGAAGTGGTAAATATGCTAAAACTGAAAATTATAGAATAGGTGGAAAAACTGGATCGGCTTTTATTCCTAAAATAAATGAACCTGGATATTCTGAAGAAGTAATTAATACTTATTTAACTATTTTTCCTTTATCAAATCCTCAATTTGTTATTATGATAAGAATAGATAAACCTAATCAAGGATTAGCAATGGTTACGACAGTTCCTCTTGCAAAAAAAATTATCGATTTTCTTATTGACTACTATAAAATTCAACCCGATAATTTATAGATGATTAAAAAAAATATTGAAAATCTATCTGAATGGGGTGCTATATTTTTTATAAGCTTGATTTTTATCGGTTTATTACTCTATTTTTTCGGTTATTTTAATAAACTTCAATTTTTTTGGATTGTCATTTTTATTATTCTAGGATGGTTAATATATATTTACAGATATTATGAAGAAGTACATTTGAATAAAGATAATAAACGGCAAGAAGAATCGAAAAATTGATGAAATATTAAATAATATTAAAATTTCATTTAATTTTTTAAATTATATTAAAAATACTAAGAAAATACTAAGATGGGGGAAATTAAAATTGGGTGGATAATATTTTCTCTACTCTCAGCCTTGACAGCTGCATTGGTAGCTATTTTTGGCAAAATTGGATTGAATAATATCGATTCTACCTTAGCTACCACCATAAGAGCTATTATTATGGCTTCATTTTTAATATTAACTTCTCTTTTTTTAGGAAAATTTGAACTGATAAAAACAATTGATAATAAAGCATTATTATTTATCTTATTAGCTGGAATTTCTGGAGCACTTTCTTGGCTATTTTATTTCTTTGCTTTAAAAATTGGCCCAGCTTCTGGTGTAGCAGCTTTAGATAGATTAAGTATTGTCTTTGTATTAATTTTTTCAGTTTTATTCTTAGCTGAAAAATTAACTTTCTTTAAATTAATAGGAGCGATCTTGATTAGTATCGGTGCTATCTTGATGATTCTGTAGTTTGAAATTGATATTTATTTTAATAAATAGATAATATGAAGAATAGTGTTTTTTTATTATCATTGATAATATTTTTAATATTCAATTTATCCTTCGCTGCTAGTTTAAATAGCGAATCTGTTAATATTGGTTTAACTTTTCTTTGGCTTGCTTTATTAATAATTTTTTCAAAAATAGGTGCTTTATTGGAAAAAATTAAACAATCACCTGTAGTTGGAGAAATATTAATTGGTATTCTATTAGGCAACTTAGCTTTTTTAGGAATAAATTTTTTTGAAGGTATAAAATCAGATAAGATAATTTATTTCTTGGCTCAAATAGGTGTAGTTATTTTGCTTTTTCAAATAGGTTTAGAGTCAAATATTGAACAAATGAAAAGGGTGGGATTGCCGTCTTTTTTAGTGGCTATTATTGGTGTTGTATTACCATTTTTATTAGGAACATATGTCGTTGGTCCATATTTTTTTCCAGATGCTAATTTTAATACTTATCTATTTTTAGGAGCAACACTCACAGCCACTTCTGTGGGAATTACCGCTCGTGTTTTTAGAGATTTAGGAAAACAAAATACACCTGAAGCAAAAATAATTTTAGGAGCAGCAGTTATTGATGATATTTTAGGGTTAATAATATTAGCTGTAGTACAAGCAATTGTTGTTACCAATGCTATAAATTTTATTGAAATATTAAATATAAGTTTAAAAGCAATAGGTTTTATTTTACTGGCTATAGTGGTTGGTAATAAATTGGCTAACTTTATTAGTAAACTTTTTTCTTTTATTCATACTGGCGTAGGAATGAAATTTGCTTTAGCTGTTAGTTTTGCCTTTGTTTTTTCGTATCTAGCTCAAGAAATTGGTTTAGCGCCAATTGTTGGTGCATTTGCCGCTGGTTTAATTCTTGATCCAGTTCATTTCAGATTATTCTCTAATCCAAAAATTATTGATGATTTAGAAAAGTTTAAAAATAATTTAGATAATAAAAATAAAGAAAACTTAGAAGAAATAATTAATCATCATTCTGATAGACACATCGAGGATTTAATTGAACCCTTAGCTTTTCTTTTTGTTCCTCTATTTTTTATCTATACAGGCTTAAATGTTAATATTTCAACATTATTTAATCTTCAGGCAATCTATTTAGCCATTGGAATCACTATTGCCGCAATCGTTGGTAAATATTTATCAGGATTTAGTTTGTTTCTTTTTAGAAACTACAATAATTTAAATAAAAATATTATTGGCTTAGGAATGATTCCTCGAGGAGAAGTAGGTTTAATATTCGCTTCAATTGGTAAAGAAATAGGTGTAATAAATGATTTAATGTTTTCAACAATTATAATAATGATATTATTTACTACTTTAGTTACGCCAATTGTTTTATCTGTAGCTTTAAAGAGAAGTTAAAATTTATAAAGTTAGTTAAATAATTAATTTCTGGTGTTAAATATTTTTGAGATAATTTTCATATGTTTCTTCGAGTTTAAAAAAATAATTTTTAAATATTTATGTTTAAATATTTATTTGATTTTTTATATAACCA
>JANXCM010000028.1 GCA_025060085.1 Patescibacteria group bacterium | reverse complement strand
TAAGCCATTTGATTAGCCTTAGTTTCTTCAAGGTTAAATCTTCTAATAATTTCATCTTTTAACTCCATAATACTTTTAGGGACAAATAATTTAAAAATTAAATCTTGAAGAAAATAAACAAAATCAGTTTCTTTTATCGGATCAATCTCAAATTTTCTTAAATATTCTTCTAAATAGGAATAGTACTCGTCAGAAAAAATGAAATCTCGAACACTTTGAGGAGCAGAAATATATTGATCTAAAAAATTAATATTATTCATTAAATTAATTATAAAGAATTACTTAGATTATTAACTTTATTCACCACCTTCTTGTTGTCTTCTTATCTGTTCTCGAATTAATTCTTCTATATCTTCCCTTTCTTCTTCTACAACCCTTCTTTTTCTAATTAAACCACCTGCAGGATTATCTAAAATTGTTCTAAGGGTAGAAATAATATTTTCGATATTTTTTATTTGATCTTCGGTTAAATTACCTAAAGTCTTAAGATTTTCATTAATGGAATTAATTGTATTTTGATTAGTGGTCCATTGTGAATTTAAATTATCTATTTCTTGGTTTAAATCATTTATTTGTGTAGTTAATCTTTCTGATTCATTTTGTTCTTGAATTAATTCTTGGTTTAGCTCTTTAATTCTTTCTTGTAAATTTTCTTTTTCTCTCCTTAATCTTTCCCTGGCTTGTTCTATTGTTTCATTAGCTATTGTTAATATATTAACCCTACCCTCTAGCATATCATCTATATTTCTAATTCTTTGAGAGTCCTGGTCTATACTTTCTTGGATATCTCTTATTTGTTGTCTTTTTTCATTCAAACGTTGATTAATATTATTTCTATCTCTTATTTTTTGTTCTCTTTGTTCTTGAAGATTATTATTAATTTGCTCAATACGTCTTAGTTCACCTCCTAATTTGGTTTGAATACTACCTATTATTCTATTTTGCTGCCAATTTTCTACTTCTGATTTTGTAATTTCACCATTCAAATACTTATTCAAATAATCATTTTTTATTGATCTTCTGATATTTTCATCTCTAATTTCTAGGATATCTAAAATTCTTTCGAGGCTTTCATTAAATGATCTATAAGTTGGAGTTTGACGAATAATATGATTGTTTTGCCTTAATATATTTTGCAAATTATAATTTCGTAAAATATTTAAATTTTCAGGATGCGAAAAAAAATTTCTTACATTTCTATCTGATAAATAATCTGACAATGTAGCTATTAAATTTTTTCTTTCATTTTCGCTTATATTTTGAGATTTTAAAAATTCATCAAAGTCTCTAGTGTTGGTTTTTATAAAATCCAAATTTTGACCTAATAATTGAGCTGCTTTTGTACGATCTTCTACTGTTCCTTTCATTAAATGATCAAAAGCACATTGAAATCTCTCGCATAATGTTCGTCTAGCCCTGGCATCTTTTTGAAGACTAGGAGAATTAGTAAAAATTTTAAATATCTCATCATTTGATTTATTTCTACTAACTAATTCAGCAAAAGCATTTAATTCACCCCCTTTTAATCTATTAGCTGCTTTGGCAATTTCTTCAGGAGATTTGTTTTTAACTGCTTCCCAAACCGTTTCCGCTACTTCTTTATCTCTTCCCTTAGCAGGTTTTTGAAGAGTATCGGCAGTACTACGAATTTTTTTAGCAAAATAAGCACCTGTACCTCCGTATTGGGCTAATTTATCAGCTACTTTATTTAATCCACTACCTAATCTGTTTAATGGTCCAGTTGCTATATTTTTTGCTTGTTCATAAACTAAACTACCTGCTTTTGTCCAACTCCATTTGGCAAAGTTATAACCCACTTCAGCAAATTTTCCACCTAATCTAAGGGCAAGATAAATTATTAGAACATAATAAACAGCAATAATGACAAATCTGAGAGATAAAACAAGAAATATAGATAAAGATTGAGAAATATTTGTACCTGCTGGACCTAAATGTCCAAAGAGAACCGGATTTTGATTATCCGGACCTAAAAATAGATTACTTAAATTTTTTACTGAATCATTATCTTCTGAAGTGGCAGCAAATAAAAATATCCCAATCATTACTAAGATAATTAAGACTAAAATGTTTACGTTCCAGGTAATAAACAGATGCCACCATTGATCAAAATATTTTCTATAGGATGGTAGTAAATAAGCAATACAAACTATTGGTAATGTGCCTACTAAAAAAGAAATAATAAAAAATTTACCAAAGGCTATACCTGCAAAAATTGACATTACTGCTACACCAATAAAAGCCATTACAAGAAAAAACATTTTGACAACAAGAGAAATAAAGGTTTGAGTTAATTCATTATTACCAATTTTCAAAATATCTTGTTGAGCACTAATTGATTGTAATTCTTGAACAAAATTTTCAGCTAGCTTTTGTCCATCTTCTCCAATAAAAAAAGCTAAGGTAACATATAAAATTTCCCCGAAATTACTAGTATTTTGAGTTGGGGAAACATTACTTCCTATTATATTTAGAACATTTTTAGTTAGAACCCAAAAAAACATAAAAAATTCTCTAGCTAAAACGAATGTAAAATTAATTAAAAAAGCAACAATTAAAATGCCAATTAATAATCTCCTTGCTTCTTCTTCTCTATTTAAAATAAATTGAAATCCCGCCCATAAACTTAAAAAAACTAGGACTACATAAGCTAGATTTTTAAAAAATTCCCATAAAAGTGGAGCAATATTTATATCACTAAAGGGATTAAGGACGATAAAAACATTAATAATTAAAGCAGCAATGTTAGCAATAATATTAAAAACAAAAATAACTGCCGGCAGCATAATTGCAGCAATATTAGCAGCTAGTCCGGCTACGAATTCAAGAATTTTATCTCCAAAATAGGCACCTAAAAACCAAACACCACCACCCAAGATAGTTAACGCCAATAATGGACCTAAAAATCCTCTATTTTCAAAATTCTTTTTATTAATCATTTAATCTGAATTCTTTTGGGTTTAAAGAGATTAATAGGTTTAAAAATATTAGCTGTTAAATTTTTTAAAATTAATGCTAATCTTCTTCCTAAATTTTGATCAATATTTCTTCCCGAACCACCTTCTTCAGGGGGAATATTCTCTCTATTTCTATTTCTTAAATTAGCATTAATTATTGCTTCTATTTCAATCATTAAGCTATTATAATCGTTACAAATCTCACCAATTTTTTGATCTAGTTCTATTAATTGATTATTTAATTCCTGAATCTTACCATAATTTTTTTCTAGTTCATCTCTGTTAATACCGGCTTCCCTTAGAATTCTTTCTATTTCCCTATTATATTCATCATTTAAGCTAGCTACCCGCCGATTAAGTTGATTAATTTCATTTTGAATATTAATTATATTGTTAGCTTGAATATCTTGAAGAGCAATTTTAAAATTAGAAGAAATTTTTAAAAGTCCATTTAGGGTTTCTCGAAGATCAAAATTCATTTCAGTTCTATCAGCAGTTAGAGTAAAAGCATAATCTTGATGGAAAAGACCTGGGTTATTATTAACATAAAAAATCGTTCTGGAAGCAATACTTTCTAAATTGGTGAAAAAATTATTTAATTTAGAGATATCTTCAGGAGTAATAGTCGCATTTTCTGTGCCATTGAAAAAGTTATTTAAACTATTTAAAATAGCACTTAATAAATTTTGTTGTTGACTGGATTGAGCAGCTTCTTTAGGATAATTATAAAGAATAGCAAAAATTCTACTTAACATATCAGAAATTAAAAAAGGGGGATCACTTCTGTTAACTTCTCCTGTTATTTCATCACCAATTATTCTTACTTTAAATTTAATTATTGAATTGTAAAAATCTCGAAGGTTTATTCCAGCAAGATTATTAATTAATTTAGGATAAAAATAGTTATAAAAGCTTAATGATTCCCTTGAACCTAATACAAATTTATTATTAATACCATCAATACGAAAAGGAAAATTATATGTATGGTCAATATAATTTATATCACTATATGGAGGTTTTATTCTCTCAATATCATAATTAACTATTGAAAAAAGAGAATTTATCTTTGCATTTTGAGCTTCTCCTTGAAGATTATTTAATCTTTGTTGAATTTTTTGTCTTATTTCGTTAATTCTATTTTGAAGTTCATTAATTCGATTAGTTGTACTATTTATTTCTCTAGCTATAGGAGAGTTTTCTAAACCTCTAAGAATATTTTCTATTCTATTCAAACTATTATTAGCGAAATTAAAAATATCTCGCGTGGAAGATACTAAATCAAATAAAGTAGAACTAACATTATTGAGATCATTAATGATATTAGATAAATCATTTAAGGTATTAATCGCATTATTTTCTAAAATATCTTGATAGTTTAATGTTACCGTAGAAAGGCCTTCAGTAATAGTTGCTGTATAATTATTAATTTTACTTCTAATATCTAATAACATTTTAAAAATACTATTGATTTCTATCAACTTATTTTGAAGTTCAAATTTACCCATATTAGTTAAAGCCATTCGATGTTCAAAGATAATATTTCGACACGAAGCTTCTAAGCCAGCAACACCTGAATTTCTTAATTTTCCACATAAAGCATCCGATCTTTTTTGAGAATAAGCCTGTTCTAAATTAGTTTGAACAAATAATTCGCTTTTTATTTCTTTATTTAAATCTCCAAATCCTCGATCAATTAATTTAAATAATTCAGAATTAATCCAGCCTCTAATATAAGAAACAAAAACATTAGTTGATCCTTCTCGTTGATTAAAAAACTCTAAACGACCCTTAGTAACCTCTCCTCTTAAATCTTCATAAACAGAGATAGGATTTTTAATTTCGTCTTTTTTAATACACAAAGGACTTTCTCCTGTAATTCCTAATTTTCTTTGTTGCTCAGCAATTTGCTTATATTGATTGATAGTATTTTCAATTTGCATGACTTCAGTGCTTGTTGTACCAAATTTTTTTATGGCTTCTTGAAGTTGAGCTTGAAGAGAATCAATTTTAATCTCCGCATCTGTTTTAAGACAAGAAGTCTTTGGTTTAAAAGTAGTTGCTCCCGGTTCTTCCGCATAAGCATTAAAAACATTAAGTTCTTCCTGAAGCTCTGAAAATATTTTTGCTGTTGAAGTATTAAAAATTAAATTACAATTTGCTGTTTCAATTGCTTTTTCGAATATTTTTACCGGATCAATTAAACCTTGTTGATTATTATTTCCAGTGGTTTGTCCAAGTAAATTTCTTAAATTTATTGATTGAAAAGGATTAGCTGTTAAGCCGAAAATTTTTGTTATTAAAGATGGTTTTCCGATTTCAGCTTTAGCTAACAAAGATTGAGTAGATTTAATTTGTCCAGTTAAAGTAGCCGAATTTCTGGCAACAGTAATTTTAGGGGTTAATCCTAAAGAAGTATAAATTTGAAAGGTATGAGGATCGTTAGGATCACAGTTAGGTTTATTAAGAATTTCAAAACGATGTGTGCGATGGATAGATCTGAAGATTCTTTTAGTTAATCTAGGAGATTCAGAACGAGAAATAAATACTTGAGCACGATTATTAGCTTCATTTAAGAGATTATAAACACAAGCTTTAACTTCGAAAGGTAAACAAGTAATATTAGACTGTCGGGTAAATGGTTCTAATAATCTATCCACTGCTCGAGTATAAGCTTGATACATTCTTAAATAACGATACTGTTGAATGTCAGGAATAAAATTTTTAATTAATCTGTTATAAATTAAACTTTCAATTGTAGCTCTAATTTTAAAAGCTAAATAATTTTGAACATCTTGTAATCCTAAATTAATAGCTGTTTGAAGTTGAACAACAAAATTTTTCGCTGTTTCTTCAATGCTTTTACCAATAATATTTTGAGCTCCTTGGTCATCAGTGGGTACTTTACCGCCAAAAATACCTCCTAAAATTTTGTTTACCCATCCAAAAACTAATCCTAATCCTTCCGTTATTAATTGACCACCCAACATATTCAAAAAATTTTGAAAACTGAATTTATTACCTTTTATTCCTGGAAGAGGAATATCAATAAAGTCAAATTCTGGAAGAGACTCTTCTAAGCAAGAAACTAAATCTTGGAAATTAAAAGCTAAAGTTGTTCCTAAATTGGTAATTAAACATTGAGTATTTACTCCTGTTCCAGAAACACATCTTCTTAAAGTATTAAAACTAATATTAAATCTATTAGCACATTCTTGGATATGATCTTCATCAATTTGTTGGCTTATAGTTTTTTCCACCCCTAATAAACCACATTCGGGAATTAAGTAATTTTTTAAACTAACTTGATTGTTATTTTGAGCTTCAGATTTAGAAGGGAAATTATTGGTGATGATAATAAAAATAAGTCCCCAAATTAATATTTTTCTCATTTTAATAAAATTTCAGCTAATTTATTTTGTTGATTAATAAGATCATTGATAATTTGGGTATAAATTAGACCCCTTTCATTATCGTTAGTAATAGCCAGTTCTTTGAGAGAATAACCTAAACTTCCTAAAATAATTACTTCGGCAGTATGTACACTTTTATAATTAGGAGGTGGTTTAATTTTCGCTAAATCTTCAGCAAGAGAAAGTAAAAAGGTACCATTAGTATAAAGAGATTGTTTATCATTTAAATTAATGTTCATCAAATTGGTTCTACTTAAAATATTTGCGAATTCTTGAGCGTAGACTATTTCTGGTTTTTCAGGATCAACTTCTATTCGATTTAATAAAAAAGAGACATTATTAATTAAACTAATTTCTTCTTCTATTTTTTTTTGTTTTAAATTTAAATTAGCTACTGATAAAAGGTAACTTACTTCTCTTTCCAATTTTTTTTGTTCCTGATTGGCTATTTGAAAAATATAATTAACTTTCTCAGGAGGTAAAGATAAAAATTTTTCTATTTTCTTTTCAATTTTTTTTTCTTCTATTTTTTTAGAACCCAAAGATGAAATTAGCCCAATAAAAAATATTAAAAAGAAAGAGAGAAAAAAAATAAAATAAATTTTTTTTAATTTTAATAATTTTAAAATTTTTAAAAATTTCATCTATTTAAATTAGCCAGTGGCGGGATTTGAACCCGCAACCTGATCTTTACGAAAGATCTGCTCTACCATTGAGCTACACTGGCTTATTATAAATTTTATCAGAAATTTTCAGGAAGAATAATTACTTGTTCTCCTGGTTGAGTTAAATTAAATTTTTCCTTTAATTCTTTTTTTAAATTTTCTGGATTATTTAAATAATCTAATTTTTTTTTTAAAATCTCATTTTCTTTTTTAAGAGATTCGATCATTATCTGATAATTAATATAGTCTTTTTTAAGAGGTATATTTTATTTCTT
>JANXCM010000027.1 GCA_025060085.1 Patescibacteria group bacterium | reverse complement strand
TTAGAAAAAGCCGGTATAAATAAAGAAACTATTTTTTATGATTTAGGCTCAGGAACAGGGAAAGCGGTAATTTTAGCTGCTTTAATTTATGAGATCAAAAAATCTATGGGGATTGAATATCTAGAATCCCTAGTAAATGCCAGTAATGATGCTTTAAGTCAAATAAAAAAAATAATAAATTTTAATTCGGAAAATATAAATTTTATCAAGGGAGATATTTTTGAATCAGATTTTAGTGATGGAAATATAATTTTTATGAATTCTACTTGTTTTAGTGATGAACAATTAAAAAGGTTATCCGAACTGTCTTTGAATCTGAAGCAGGGAAGTAAATTAATTGTGCTGACAAAAAAAATTGAGGATAATCAAAATTTTCAAATGCTTTCTGAGGATCAGTATTCTTTTTCGTGGGGATTTGCGACGGTAAGAATTTATGAAAGGATTTAACTTAGTCTAGAGATAAATTGATTTAAGTCTATTAATCCTAAGTCACCCACTCTATGCTGTCTAACTGAAATTTTACTCTCTTTCATCTCTTTATCGCCGATAATAAGCATATAAGGTATTTTTTCTTTCTCAGCTAATAGAATTCTTTTTGATAAACTTTCATTAGGTTCAAAAATTTTTATTCGGTATTTTTCTTTTAATCGGGAAAAAATTTCAAGTGAATAAGAAAGGTGATTAGCATTTATAGGAAGAATAACTATTTGAATAGGTGCTAACCAAAAGGGGAAATTGCCTTCATAATGTTCGATTAATAAACCAATAAATCTTTCAATTGATCCAAGAAGAGCTCGATGAATAAGATAAGGTGTTTTTTGTTGATTATTTTGATCAATATAGTTAAGATTAAATTTCTTAGGTAGATTAAAATCAAGTTGAATAGTTGAAATTTGCCATTCTCGATTAATAGCATCTTTAACGATCACATCAATTTTTGGTCCATAAAAAGCAGCTTCTCCTTTCATTATTGTATAATCCCACCTTATCTTTTTTATTGCTCTCTTTAAACTTTCGATAGCAAAACTCCATTCTTTTTCCGTTCCTAAATATTCTTTTTTTCTAGTTTTATCCCAAATACTTAAAGAAACTTTAAAATCTTTAAATTCAAATTTTTCTAAAACAGATTTAACTAAATTTAAACAATTTTCAATTTCTTCAGGAAGCTGTTCGAAATTGCAGATAATATGGCCATCATCTTGAGTGAACCCTCTAACTCGTGTTAATCCTGATAATGTTCCTGATCTTTCATAACGATAAACAGTTCCTAATTCAGCATATCTAAGGGGTAAATCTCGATAGCTTTTTGTACTTTGTTTATAAATAGTTAAATGAAATGGACAATTCATTGGTTTGAGATAATATTTTTCACTTTCAATATCAATTGGTGAATACATATTTTCTCGATAATGATCAAGATGTCCAGATATTTGGAATAATTTTTGTTTAGTAATATGGGGGGTGAAAACTAGTTGATAGTTATTTTTTTTATAAAGATCAATAATAAACTCTTGAATAGTTTGTCGAATAATTGCTCCCTTAGGCAACCATAAAATTAACCCCGAGCCAACATTTTCATCAATAGCGAACAATTCTAATTCTTGGCCTAAAATTCTATGATCTCTCTTTTTAATTTCTTCTTGATATTTTAGATATTCTTCTAATTTTTCTTTATTTTCAAAAGAAATGCCATATATTCTTGTTAGCATTTTATTTTTTTCATCTCCTCGCCAATATGCACCAGCAATTTTTATCAATTTAAAAGAATCTGGATCTATTTCTGAAGTTTTTTTTATATGTCCACCACGACAAAGATCAATGAAATTTCCACTTTGATAGATAGTAACATATTTTATTTTTTTCACTTTTCTCTTTTTTTCTTTTATTTCTAAAATTTTTTCATAGTCAGTCGTACCGTATTTTTGTAAATCATTTAATAGTTCTGACTTGAATGGTTGATTTAATTTTTTAAAAAGTCTTTTAGCTTGAGACAGAGTAATTTTTTTTCTAACAAACTTAATATTTTGTTGAATCAATTTTCTCATTTTTTCTTCAATGAGCGGAAGATCTTTTTCTTCTATTTTTTTCGAAAGCAAAAAATCATAATAAAAACCATTTTCAGTTACTGGCCCAATCCCAAATTTAGCTTTTGAATCAATTTCTAAAATGGCGGCAGCTAAAATATGAGCAAGAGAATGGCGGATTTTGTAGAGTGTATCTGATTTCATTGCCTATTTTGAAATAATCGTTTAATTTATAAGTTTTAATATATTCTAATATAAAAATAATATTAAAAATATTAACTATAAATAAAAATATAATTAAAAAATATAAATAAAAGACAGGGATTAATACCATCCCTGTCTTGGATAAGGGAGTTTTAGTAATCTATCACCCCCTTTATTTGATTAAGTGAAATACGAAACCACGCTGGCTTTATCCAGGCAGATAGCGGATTAGACTCTTCACACCCTGGACATTTTTTGATTATGGTTTGAGAGTTTGCGTCCAGGATGTGAACGGGCACGCCATGTCTACATCTTGGGCATCTTACATAGATGTAGGGGCGACGATATCTAGTGTCTTCTCCATATTGCATAGCTAGTCCTCCCTTCGGGCTGGTTAGTGTGCGGGGATTCTTTAGAGGGCCAGCCCTGAAAATTAGTTTCTAAACTATTTCTCAGCGCTGACCTCAAATAAAAACAACAGCCTTTTGGGCCGGTTAGGCGAAAAAAAATGAAGTAAAAAAATCACCTAACCGGTCGTTGGTCTTAAAACTGTAATAATAAATAACTTTTGATTTTTTATTTTCATTTTATGAAAATTTAAATTTTAAAAAAATTTTTAATTGATTTTTATTATATATAATTTTTTTATTTGTCAAGAGTAAACTGTGGATAAAATTTTTTAAAAAAAACCAATCCTAATAAAGGAAGATATGTGATTATTAATCGATAAAAAATAATCGCTAAGCCAAAAAGGGAGCTATCATAACCTAAAATATAAGCAACGATAATACTAATAAACTCGCTTGTTCCGCTACCATATAAGAAAGGAGATATCGAACTAACTAGTGACCAAACGAAATAGACAAATAGGCTTTCTAAAATATTAATTTGTAAGTTAAATAATTTGAGAGAAAAATAATAAGTAACAAAGCTGAAAATTTCATTCAAAAGAGAAAAGATAATTAAATAAAAATAATTGAATGGCGAGATATCAATTTGTAAGCTTCTAATTTTTTTTATGAGTAAATAATTGAAGTAGATTATTAAAGGTAAAAAAATGGTTAAGATCGGATAAATCATTATAAAGAAAAGAGAAAAAAATATAATGGAGCCTAGGATAATAAAATAAACGTAGAGAGAATAAATTAAGGCAGATTTTTTTAGATCATTATTAATATTTAAAATAGGCGAAATAGGGCCGAAGGGAGAAAATAATCTTTTGAAATGAATAAAAGAAAAAAATGATAAAGACTGAAGGGGGGTTAAATAAATTCCATTGAGTTGAAAAATTTTTCTCCAAAGAAAAAGATGAGAAATTATAACAAAGATTAATGATATTAAGCTAAAAATAAGATAAAGATAATTTTCCAAAATAAAGATATCGAAGGTGTAAAAATAGATAGAAAAATTTTCTTTAAAATCTTTTAAGTTTTTAACGATAAAATAAAAAAGAAGGGAAATAATTAATAGATTTTCAATTACTAAAATAATTTTTAGAAAATTTTTTTTATTGCTTAAAATATTTTTGATAAGCATTTTATTTTTAATTTATGTCTTTTTTAGTTTAAGTTCAAAACTATCATTAAATATTATAAATATTTAAGTTTTAAAAATGTTAGATCGGATTAGAAACTTTGCCATCATTGCTCATATTGATCATGGTAAATCGACTTTAGCTGATAGATTATTAGAGATTACTCAAACAGTGCCTAAAGAGAAACTTATTCCTCAATATTTGGACAGATTATCTTTAGAAAGAGAAAGAGGGATAACAATCAAGATGCAACCAGTGAGAATGAATTATAAGGGATATATTTTAAATTTAATTGATACCCCAGGCCATAGTGATTTTTCCTATGAAGTTTCAAGAGCCTTAGCTTGTGTTGAAGGAGTGATTTTGCTTATTGATGGTACACAAGGAATTCAAGCTCAAACTTTTTATAATCTAAAATTGGCTCAAGAGTTAAATTTAAAGATAATACCTGTGATAAATAAAATTGATCTTCCTATCATTGATTTAGACGATTTGATTCAAGATATTACTAAACTAGTTAATTGTCAAGAAGAAGATATTTATTTAATTTCGGCTAAAACCGGTTTAGGTGTAGAAGATGTACTTAGGGCTGTAATTGATAAAATTCCACCGCCTTTTTCTAAAAATAATGAGAGATCTTCTCAGGCTTTAATTTTTGATTCTCATTTTGATTCCTATCGTGGAGTTATTGCTCATATAAGGGTTTTTAGAGGCGAATTTAGGGCAGGGAAGAATTATTTTTTAAAATCAAAAAAATTTAGTTTCAAATCAATCGAAGTAGGAATTTTTAATCCAGAAAGAATACCAGTAGAATTTTTGAAAGAAGGAGAAATTGGTTATTTAGCAACTGGAATTAAAGAATATTTTGATGATAAAAAAGAAATAATTAGTCTCTTAAATATAGGTGAAACGATTACCGAAAATCTCTCAACTGAAGCAATTCCTGGTTATTATGAGCCTGTTCATATTGTTTTTGCTAATATTTATCCTTCTCAAGAAACTGATTATAGTAAGTTCAAAGATAGCGTTTTCAAACTTAAATTAAATGATTGGTCTTTAAAAATTGAACCTACATTTTCATCTATTTTTGGAAGGGGTTTTACTATTGGTTGTTTAGGATTGCTCCATTTAGAAATTTTTCAAGAAAGATTAAAAAGAGAATTTGAAACAGAAGTAATTATCACCTCACCTTCTATTAAGTATGAAATTTTATTAAAAAATAAACAAATTATTGAAATAGAAAATGTTAATCAATTACCTGATCCTTCAAAAATTTTAGAGATTCGTGAACCATGGGTAGAAATTGAAATTTTTACTCAATTTAATTTCATCGAGGTTGTTTCAAATTTGATAAAAACAAAAAGAGGAATAATTAAAGATCAAAAAACTCTATCGTCCTTTTTGATTATCAAAGCTGAAATTCCACTGGAGGAGTTAATTACTGGTTTTTATGATGATCTAAAATCTTTAACTTCTGGGTATTCGAGTCTTAATTGGCATTTTTTAGAGTTTCGGCCAGCTAACTTAACTAAGTTAGATATTTTAGTAGCAGAAGAAATTCAACCTGCTTTAAGTAGATTAATAATTAAGGAAAAATCAGAAGAAGTGGGAAGAAAAATATTATTGGAATTAAAAAATCTTCTTCCTCGTCAACAATTTCCTGTTAAGTTACAAGCAGTTATTGGAGGGAAAATAATTGCTCGTGAAACTATACCGGCACTTAAGAAAGATGTCGCAGGTTGGTTATATGGTGGAGATATTACCAGGAAAATAAAATTATGGCAAAAACAAAATAAAGGAAAAAAGAAACTAACTCAATTAGGAAGAGGTAAGGTAAAAATTCCTAATGATGTTATTATCAAAATTTTAAAGATTAAATAGAATGCTAAATAAAATAATTTTCATTACAGGTTTAACGGCAAGCGGTAAATCTAATCTATCTTTATGGTTAGCTTCCAAAATAGATGCAGAAATAATAAATGCTGATTCGAGGCAAGTATATAAATATTTAGATATGGGTAGTGGGAAAATTGAGATTGAAAGGGTTAAAAAAGTAAAAATAAGGAGTAAAAATTTTATTGTGAGTTATTCAAAACAATTTAATATACCTCATTATCTTATTTCTCAATATCATCCTCAAAAAAATTATTCATTAGGAAAATGGCTAAATGATGTTGATATTTTAGTAAATTATCTCTATAAAAAAAATAAACGAGTAATAATTTGCGGTGGAACAATTCTTTATTTAAAAGCTCTTAAAGAGGGGTGGATTTTACCATCAGTTAAGCCAGATTGTAAATTAAGAAAAGAATTAGAAAAATGGTCATTAGAAAGGCTTTTTAATTACTTGAATAGACTAGATAAAAATAGTGCTATAAGGATAGATAGATATAATAAAAGAAGATTAATAAGGGCAATTGAAATCGCTAAATACTTAGGTAATGTTCCAAAATTAAATAAAAATCCAAAATATAATTTATTAATTTTGGTCCCATCATTTTCTTGGAATAGTCTCGAAATTAAAATTAAAAATAGACTTTATAAAAGAAGCTTTTTTATTATTAAAGAAATTATATATTTGAGAAAAATTGGTCTAAGTTTTGAGAGAATAATAAATTTTGGTTTAGAATACCGTTGGTTTGGTAAATTAGTTAAAGAAATAAAGATGGATAAAGTTAATTTGAATTATTTTTTGAAATTAAAAAGACAAAAAAATTATTTAGATATTTTTGAAAATTGTTATCGTGATATCAGAAGATTTGCCCGAAAGCAATGGAGAGAATTAAAAAAAATTGATGATGTTAATTGGGTAAATAATAAAAATGAAGTATTAAATTTAGTTAAAAATTTTCTAAGCTATTAAAGTTAATCTAAAAAAAATTAAAGCAAATAAAATAATAATTACTTGATATAAAAAAATTTTAGCTCTGCTTTCATTTTCTTTCATTCTAAAATGGAATTTTTTATGAAAATAAATATAGTTTTTAATTAAAGAAATTTTATTTAATTTTTCTTTCAAAAAAATATTAATAATATCCGGCATAATTGCTCCTAAGCTAAGGCAAAAAATTATTATCTCGTTCATTTTATGAAAATAAATAAAATAATAATAAGTGAAAATAATACCCAATAAAAACTCAAAATAAACAATTAATTGAATTCTAATAGGCAATTTAAAAAAAGAAATATCATTATATTTAGTAGATTTGATAAAATTTAAATCTAAATGAGGTATACGATCAGCTAAGTGGTGGGATATTATTCCTAAAATAAAAGCAGATAAACTATGGTGGGTTAAATTAGAAAAAAGAGCATTAGCAAAAATTAAATGACTCCCCGCAAGCATGTTTTATTTATTATTATAATTTTTATATTTTAGTTTATAATATTTTTAACAAAATTTATAATTTATTTTACAATGTTTTTTAATGAAAAAAAATTATTACAAAAAAAGTTTAGAAATTTTAGCCGATTTTATTAATTGTCAATTTAATCTGTCTAATTTTAGAAAACTTTTAAATTTAGTAAAAAATGTTTTAACTAAAAATAAAATAAAGGTTCTTAAAATACATTATCATCTTTTTGATAAAAATAATGGTGCAACAATAATT
>JANXCM010000026.1 GCA_025060085.1 Patescibacteria group bacterium | reverse complement strand
TTTTATTTTCCTATCTATTTCATAAAGAAATCTTTTTCTAATATTTTTCTTTTAAGAATTTTGATTCTGGGCTAAATTTAGGTTTTTCGGGCATATAATTTAATTTTTATTTATCTTTTTAAATTTTAAATTTTTATATTAATAATATTGGACTGAGGGGGATTTGAACCCCCGACCTCCTGGGTGCGATCCAGGCGCTCTACCTCTGAGCTATCAGCCCTATAGAAAAAAATTTTAAATTATAAAAAACATTATATAAATAAAAAATTATTAGAATTAGATAAAAGTGTTAGTTATTTCTTTTTATGTTTTATTATCTTGAAATATATTTAAAAAATACAAAATTTATCATATCTCTATCACAAAATTGATGGGACCTATATTTTCGCTTTCAACAAACATTTCAGCTCCAAAAAATCCACTTATGACAAACAAATTTTCATTTTTCAAAAAATGAATAAAATTACTAAAAATTATTTTCGCTTCTTCAAAAACTGGTCCTTCGAAAAATTCTGGTCTATTGCTTTCCCATCTAGCGATTAAAGTAATATTAGAAATAACCATTAATGGTTTACTTTCTTGTTTTAATGATTTTTTAAACTTCCCTTTCTCATCAATAAATTTAATTCTCATTAAATTTTTAACTATTTTCCCCTCTCTATTTTTATCTTTCTTTTCTATTCCTAAGTATAATAAATATCCTTCTCTTATTTCACCAATTAATTCTCCCCCTACCCTTAATTTTGCAAATTTAACTCTTTGAATTAAAATTTTCATTAAATATTATTATTTCAAAAAATGGGTTTTTTAATCTTAGTCAGTATTTTCTTACTTTTTTTATATTTTGCTTGGCAAGAACAAAAAGCTGGTAATACTCAATGGGCAATTGTTTTCATAATCGCTGGTTTTGCTTTTTTAATTATGGCTATGGTAACTAGATAAAATTTAATTAATTTAAAATCATAGGACGAACTATAATTTGAAAATTATTAGGAATAGAGGTTAATCGTGGGGGGGAACCACTATAAGTATTATTAATACGTCTTGTTGACAAGCTTGCATGAGCAATAACTAATCTTTTTTTATTATTTTTATCTAAAACAGGCACTACGATAGCAACATGTCCATGACCTCCACGACTTAAACTAGTTTTTACTAAAATATCACCTGGTTGAAGATTATTAATATTAAATTTTTGTGTAGTCCATTTGAATCCTTTTTGTTGAGCATATTGTTGCAAATTATTATTTGTTAATAATTTATGAAAATCAGAAGCTCTTTCAGAAGGACAAGTATCAGGAACAGCTTGAGCTTCTTTTAAAATTCGATAAACAAAAAAATTACATGCTGTTAAACTTGTTACATTTGTTCCATATCTTTGGGCATATACTCCTCTAGCGATATCACTATTACTATAACTATAAGCAAGTTCAATGTATTTTTTTACTGTTGTATTATCAGGTAAACTTTCTACATCTATCACAGTATTATTAATAGCATTTTTAAGTTTAGGAAATTGTTCTCGGAATTCATCTCCAATATTTTCAACTTCTCCTTGTAATTCTCTTAATTGTTCATCAGAAGTAATCGCATTAATTTCCAATTTCGTTACTCGATAAACAATAATTCTTGGATCAAAAATAAAAGGATTAATCCAATAAAGAATAATTCCAGAAAGGAAAATAATCACTAAACCAATAATAGCATTTCTCATCATTGTTTTTCCTTCCATCTTAATATCAGGAACAACACTTAATAAATTCTTAAAAGCACCAAAAAGAAACATAAAAAAAGCCAATAAAACTGCGATAGCTACACCTAAGTTATATAGTCCTTGTAGACAATAAGCAATGTCACCACTAGAACAATAAACTCTAACAAAATCAATTGGATTTTGAGTAAAAATATTTTGAGCAAAAGTAATTTTGGGTAAAATAAAAAATAAAATGAAAATAAATTTAATCATTTAAATTTTTTCTTTAAAATAATCTAAAAGGTCATTAAAGTGAATTCTTATCTGTTGAGTGGAGTCTCGATCTCGAATAGTAAAAGTATCATCCTCCAATGATTGGAAATCAATAGTTAAACAAAAAGGTGTGCCAATTTCATCTTGTCTTCGATATCTTCGTCCAATTGATCCACTATCGTCGTAATAAACTAAATAATAATTTTTAAAATAATTATAAATTTCTTTTGCTTTTTTAATTAATTTTTCTTTATTAGAAAGTAATGGCAAAATAGCAATTTTAATAGGTGAAATTTTAGGTGATAATCTTAAAACTATTCTCTTTTCATTATTAATTTCATCTTCATCATATGCATCACAGATTAAAGCCAAAAATAATCTTTCTACCCCCCAGGAAGGTTCAATAACATAAGGAATAATTTTCTCTTTGCTACTTTCATCATAATAACTAAGATCTTTACCTGAAAATTTTATATGAGCTGATAAATCATAATTTCCTCGATGAGCTATTCCTTGAATTTCATCTTCACCAAATGGAAATTTATAATAAATATCATTAGTTTTAATCGAATAATGGGCTAATTCCTCTTTTGATTGAGAGTAAACAAATAAATTTTCTTTTTTTAAACCTAAATCATTAATATACCATTCTAAACTTCTTTTTGTCCAATACTCAACCCACTCAAAATGATCATTAGGGTGAATGAAAAATTCTATTTCCATTTGTTCAAATTCTCTTATTCGAAAAATAAAATTTTTAGGAGTAATTTCATTTCGAAAGGCTTTGCCTATCTGAGCAATACCAAATGGTAATTTTAATCGATATTTTTTTAAATAATTTTCAAAATTAATAAAAATTCCTTGAGCTGTTTCTGGTCTAAGAAAGGCTTCATTGCTTGTTTCCTCGGTTGATCCTACATAAGTTTTAAACATTAAATTGAATTTTTTAGGTTCAGTTAATATACCATCACATAATGGACAAAAATATTTATCATTATCTTTTTTAACTTTTCCATATTCTCCTTTTAAATAATGATCATAACGAAATCTTGTATGACAATTTTTACACTCTACTAGTAAATCATAAAAATTTTCCAAATGACCTGAAGCATAAAAAACAGAAGAAGGGTTTACAATTGAAGTCTCAACTAAAAAAATATTTTCTTCTTTTAAAATAAAATCTAGCCACAATTTTTTAATATTATTCTTAATTAAAACACCTAGATGACCAAAGTCATAAAAACCGCTTAAACCACCATAAATTTCAGCAGATTGAAAAACAAATCCTCTTCTGATCATCAAATTGACTATTTTTTCCAAATTGAACATTAAAAATTTAAATTTCAAAAATTTAATTTCTCTTTGAATGAATCTTTAAAATGTCTATTTTATTAGTTTCTAATTCAAAAACTTTTTGAGAAAATTTACCTTGAGTACTAACACTAAAAGGAGGAAAAACAACAAAATCACGAATATTTCCATAAATAGGAGGAGTAACACTAATTTGAAAAGCAATTCGATAAGGCGGATAAATATCACAATAACCCGCTGAAAGTTCATCAATTCGATAATTAAATTCTCCTGTTTCAGGATTAAATTGAAAATTATTAACATCAAAATTTAAGCCAAAATTACCTGTTAAATTTACTCCTAAAGGAAGTTTTCCTTTAATAATTATATTTTGGAAATCTTCACCCCAGCTACAAAAGTCAAAATAAGCACTTAAAGTTGTTTGTTTTCCATTTACTAAGGGAAATGGACCGCTATTATTAAATTGATTGTCATAATCCACCTTCACTATCATTTCAAATTTACCAGGAATAATTTTTGTTTGCTGAGTTTCAACGGTTAATTTTTTTGTTAAAATTTGAACTTCGGGTGGAATAGTTTCTGTTTCAAAAACAGCTCGAATGACTAAATTTAAATTTTTTTCTCCACTCGGATAATTTTTAACACTTTTAATAGAAAATCTAACAGAATCTTTATTTCCTGGCTGAACAGATAATAATTGAGGCTTATTACGAACATTCCAAATAATAGAATTTTCCATGGGAGAAAAATAACCATCAGTATTAATTGAATTGAAATCAAATTGGCCATTTAAATAAACTTTCACTTGAACATTTTCAAGAGAAATTTTACTTTTATTTTCCCACATCACTTCGTAAGTAATATTTTCATTAAGATTTATAAGAGGTTCTAATGGCTGAGATAAAATTTCTAACCTAATAGGATGTTCAATTAAATTAAGAGTAATGTTGTAACCCCTAAGAGGAAATTCTCTATTTTTAAAAAAAATTTTAGGTTGAAAATAAACTACTGGTTTGTTAAGATAACGGACAAATTTACCAGTAATATTAATTTCATCAGATTTGTTAGGTTGAAAGTTCTTAAATTCCCAATAATAATTTTCTACCGGATTAGGATCTAACATTAATGATTCAAAATCTTGGCTGGCTTCAAAAGAAAGAATTAAATCATAAATATTATCAGAAATATTAGTGAATTTAAGAGAAATCAAAAATGGCTCATTAACAAAAATTTGGTTAGGAGAAAAAATTTGAAGAGTAATAGGATCCTTTTTAACTGATACTATTAAATTTTTATCTATCGAAAAACTTTGATTTCTTTTAGGACTCAAATAGTAAAGTTCAGTATTTAAAGAAAAATTTTTATTAGATGATTGAGCAAAAAAAACTTTAATCTTTAATTCCCTACTCTCGTTTGCTTTAATATTACCTAAATTGTAAGTTTGTTTATTTTCCTCCAAATCATCAAAAAAATAAACACCTTCATCTAACTTGATAATTAATTTAGTATCTTTAATTTCAGTGTTAGAATTATTACTCACCCTTATTGAATATTCATACGGTTGAAAAGTGTTAACTTCCAATTGACCGGTAATTTCAATATTAATTCCCTTCAAATAAATACTTCGATAATAAAAAACAAAAATAAAAATAGAAATGCTTAACAAAAATAAAAATAAAGAAATTAAAAAAAATTTTTTAAGATTTAAATTAAAAAAACCAACAAGTGAGAAATTGCCTATAGATTCTTGCCATTCTTCAGCTGGTGATTCTTTCTTAATTCTTCTTCCCCAAATTTTTTTTATTCTACCTAATCTTTCTGATTTTTCTTGACCGTATAACTCCTTTTCTAATTTCTCTTCTAAAGAATAATCTTCGTCCATAAATTAAATTATAAATTATAAACTAATCTCTTTTAAATGATTTTTAAAAATTTTCTTAAAAATTTCTCTCAAAAATTTATTCTTTAAATCTAATAACCTATCTTCTTTCAAAAAAGAAATCATAAGTTTATAAGTCGTAAAATTTATTCTATCATAACTAATTTTTCGACATTTATAGCAATAAAATTTTGAACCTTGATAATAAACATTACCACTTAATAATTTTCCGCATTCCGAACAGTGAGTTAAATTTGGCAATACCCCTAATTCTTCAAAAATAATTTTAAGATACCAAATAAGAAAAGAAGATTTATTTTTTAACAGATATCTATCTAAATTAACTATCGTTTCAAAAAATTTAGGTGAAGTTGATAAAAAATTAAACAAAATTAAAAATTTTAAAGCCCATAAATAAGTATAAGGAAATTTTTTAAAAACCTTTGAAGGAATTTTATAAGGTAAAAAAGAAAGAATCTTGAAAAAAGTTAATTCAGAAGAAAGAAAAAAATTACCAAAATTTCCCGGTTGAATAATAGAAATTAATTTACTCTCACTACGATTTAAACCATCAATTTTCCCTTTGATTATTCCTAAATTTTGTGTTAAAATATAAACAATCGCAGATTTTTCTTTTATATTTTTTTTATATAGAATTAAACCGTCTATTTTATAATAATTCATTATTAATCTTATAGTTAAAATAAAAAATGAAAAAAATTAAAAATTTAAAAATTTTTCTTATTCTTTTTATTTTAACTCTAAATATCGCCTTAGCTTTTAATATTAATAAATCAAAAAAAGAATACTCTTTTTTCTTAAGCTTACCTCAATTTAAAAAAGAATATAACGAACTACTTTGGCAAGTTTGGCAAAAAATAAATACGCATTATATTGAACAACAAAACATCAATCCTGATAAGGCTGCTTTTGAAGCAATTAGAGGTGTAGTAAAATCACTCGATGATCAATATTCTGAAATTTATACTCCCCAACAAGCAAAAATTTTTGAACAAGATTTAGAAGGAAAATTTTGTGGTATGGGAGCAGAAATTGGTATTAGAAATAATATTTTGACCATCATTGCCCCCTTAGAAGGTACTCCAGCAGAAAGAGCAGGAATTGAACCAGGAGATATGATTTTAAAGATTAATAATGAATCAACAACTAAAATGCCGTTAGAAGAAGCTGTTTCAAAAATCAGAGGCAAGTGTGGAGAAAAAGTCATTTTAACTATTTTCAGAGAAAGTTGGAAAGAAGAAAAAAATATAGAAATTATTCGAGAAGAAATAAAAATTTTAGCGATTAAAAGCGAATTTATTCCTCCTAATATTGGATATATCAAAATTAATAATTTTAATCAAACAACTCTTCCTGAATTTATTAAAGCTTATCAAACATTAAAATTAAAAGGTGTTGATAGATATATTTTAGATGTAAGAAATAATCCTGGAGGTTATTTGGAAACAGCTATTCAAATTTCAGAATTATTTATTCCACGAGGAAAAATAATTCTCAAAGAAGTTTGGGGTAAAGAGAAAAAGAAAAAAAATGTAATCTCTGAAGGTCCAGGTGGTTTAGCTAAAGAAAAAATTGTTATTTTAGTAAATAAAGGTAGCGCTTCAGCATCAGAAATTTTTGCTGGCACTTTAAGAGATAATTTAGGAGTGAAATTAATTGGAGAAAAAACTTTTGGTAAAGGAAGTGTTCAACAAGTCTTCAAAATCAAAGATTATCTTCTTAAATTAACAGTAGCCTATTGGCTTACTCCTTCGGAAGTCAAATTAGAGGGACAAGGTTTAGAACCTGATATAAAAATTGAAGACAAAAAAGAAGAAAAAGAAAATAAAAAAGACTTAATTTTAGAAAAAGCAAAAGAAATTATTAGTCAATATTAATAATTAAAATAATAATAAATTAAACAAAAATAAATAATAATAGATAATAAAATGCCAAAAAAAATAAAGAGGGATAAAAATATTCCTGTTGTTCTTTTGGAAGATATTCCCAATTTAGGTAACTATGGAGAAATAAAAAAAATAAGAAGAGGTTTTGTTGCTTTCCTTTTAAGAAAGAAAAAAGTAATTGTTGTAACTAAAGATAATAGAGAACATTTAGAAAAGATGAAATTAATTGCTGAAAAAAATCGCGAAGAAAATCTTAAAAAATTAAATGAGCTTAAAGAAAAAATCGAAAGTTTAGTTTTTGAAACTACTCTGAAAGTTGGTCCCAATAAAGAAGTTTATAATTCAATCACTAAAAATGAGATTATTTCATTTTTAAAACAAAATGGAATTAATATTACTAAATCTCAAATAGAATTAGAAAAATATATTAAAGAAAGAGGTGAATTTGATATTAATATTAATTTAGGTTACGGGATCAAATCTAATTTAAAATTGATTGTTAAAGAAAGAATAATCAGTCAATAAACGAAATTTTAAATTTTATAGATTTTAAAAGATTAATAAAATTACAATAACAAACTTTTAATATTTTAAACTATATTTCTAAATCCCCTTCAATTATGCCCAGTTCTTTAAGATGATCAAACTCTTTACTTAGTTCTGGATTAAAATCTTCAAGTTTGTGCACGTCTACTTT
>JANXCM010000025.1 GCA_025060085.1 Patescibacteria group bacterium | reverse complement strand
TCTATTATTTTTAATACTCTGGGTAATATTTTAATTAAAAACTCATAATTTTTTTGATAATCTAATCTACCTATGGAACCTATTATGAACTTATTTTTTAAATTAATATTTAATTTTTGTTCGAAAATTTTTATTACTTTATCTCTAGGTAAGAAAGTAGGTTTAGGTATTCCGTTATATATAACGATGCCATTTTTCACTAATTTAATTTTTTTTGCTATTTTTAAATTTTCTATAGATACAAAAATAGATTCGTCTATAAATCTCAGTAATAATTTGAAAAATAAAAAATATATAGGTTTAAATAGTAAATTTTTTCTGTACATCGGATCTAGCACAGAAAGTCCATGAAAAACAAAAACAGTTTTTGGCTTTGATTTTGATAATTTAGCCCCAACTGCCCCTAATAATGAATTGCTCGAATTAAAATGAACTACATCAAATTTTTTTTTATCTAATAAATTTTTAATTTCGAAAATAAACAAAATATTTCTTAATGGATTTATGGTTCTTCGAAGGTATTTAAAATTTATATAATCTATACCTTCATTTTTTAATTTTTCTTTTAAATAATCTCCTTCTCCAAACCCAACCACTACTTCAATTTTTTTCTCTTTTAAACCCTTAGCAAGCCAATATACACTATTGGTCGCTCCTCCTATTACACCTTGAGTAATAACCAAGAGAACTCTCATTAATATTTTCAAAGTTGTACTTTTGATTTAAGGTGGCTTTTTATTTTATTTAAATATATTTAGCCAGCTTAATTTTTAATTAAATGATAATATTTAATTCTAATTTTAATTTACTATTCAATATCTTGGCAAGTTTTGAAATTTTTAAAATAAAATTTATTTATTTTTTAAATTGAAAATAATTAATATTAATTTTTAAAATAAAATTTCATAAAAATTTTATAATAATTACCGAAAATTAAAATTTTTGAAAATAAATCTATAAATATACTATTTACGTGGATAAATAAAATTTATTATTTAAAAAATACAGTTTTTTGACATTTTTAGTTTTTATTTAAAAATTGTTTTTAATAATTTTATTTTTATTTTGCGATTAAAATTATATTTGGATGGCAGGGTGAGGACAAGGAAGTCGGTGGGGGTGGTGGGGTTTGCTCTCCTTTACCCGCCACCCTCTTTTTTATTTTTATTTAAAGAATTATTACTTAAAATTTAATTAATTGATTCCATAATTTTTTAAAATAATATAATTTATATAAATTCTACTTAAATTTTTTATTTTAAATTTATGGAAATTTTTAATTATTTTTTTCATCTAGGAATAATTTTTTCAATTTATTCTCTTTTAGTTTTATCATCTAATCTTTCTTTAGGTTATGGAGGTTTATTCAATTTGGCTTTGCCAGGGTTAGCTTTAATAGGTGCTTACACTTCTTCACTTTTGTCATTAAAAACAAATTTACCTTTTGGAGTAATTTTTGTTATCACCTTAATTTTAGGTTACTTAGTTGGTTGGATAATTTCAAAAATTACAAATAAATTAAGAGGAGATTATTTAGCTTTAGTAACTTTTGGCTTTACTTTTATTGTTTTCACTTTGGCTTTAAATTGGGAAAGTTTAACTCGAGGTGCTTTAGGTTTGCCCAGCATTCCTAAACCAAAATTTTTATTTTTTCAAATTGAAAGCTTAATAGAAATTTTTATTTTTTATTACTTAATAACCTTTATTGTCTATTTATTCCTTCAAAAATTAATCTTTTCACCCTTAGGTAGATCAATTCAAGCATTGAGAGATGATGAATTAGCTATCTCTGTTTTAGGTAGAAATCCGTTGAGAATCAAAAGTTTAGTTTTGGGAATTAGTGGTCTCTTATCATCTTTGGCTGGAATACTATATGCTCACTATCTTAGCTATCTTGATCCTTACAGTTTTGGTTTAGGTGATTTAATCTTTATACTTTCAGCACTATTTTTAGGAGGTTTAGCTGATAATAGAGGAGCTTTATTGGGAACATTTCTCTTAATTATTATTCCAGAAAGTCTAAGATTTTTACCCCTACCTTCCTATTTGGTAGGTGCTTTGAGGCAAATTATTTATTCATTAATAATTATAATAATTTTGTGGTTTAGACCAAAGGGAATCTTTGGGAAAATTGATTTGTCTTAAAATACTTACTTTAGAATGAATCTTTTAGAATTAAAAAAAATTAGCAAAAGCTTTGGAGGAATTAAAGCAGTAGATGAAGTAAGTTTAGAAATTGAAGAGGGAAAAATTTATTCTTTGATTGGTCCTAACGGAGCAGGGAAAACAACTTTGTTTAATATTATTAGCGGTTTTATTTTACCTGACGAAGGCAAAATAATTTTTAGAGGAGAAGAAATAACAAATTTTGATATATGGCAAAGAGCTTCTTACCTTTCTCGTACTTTTCAATTGACAAGAAATTTTAAAAATCTTAATTTAAAAGATAATTTACTTTTATCTTTCGACTCACCTTATGAAAATATTTTTAGATTTTGGCAATTTAAAAAAAAGTATGAGAAAGAAAAAATAGAAATTATTAAAGAATTTTTAAATGAGATTAAATTTACTCGTGAATTTTCAGCCAAGGCAAGTGAGATTTCTTATGGTCAAGCAAAATTATTAGAACTTACTAGAGCAATTTTAAAACATCATGAAATTTTAATGCTAGATGAACCCGTCGCTGGTGTTAATCTTGAAATTAGAGAAATAATTAGAGAAATATTAAGAAAAAGAAGAGAAAATGGTGATACTATTTTATTAATTGAACATGATATGAATTTTGTTATGGATATTAGTGATTATGTTTTTGTGATGTCAGAAGGTAAATTGGTTGCAGAAGGAGAGCCTAAAATAATTAAAAATAATCCTAAAGTTTTGGACTCTTATTTAGGAGCGGAATGAATGTTTTATTTTAATTTAGGTTATCTTTTTTTGTATAATTTTAAAATTTAAAATTTTAAATATAATTTATTTAAAAATATATAATAAATTACTAAATTACATATAAAAAATTTTAAGGTCGACAACGATTAATAAATTAAAATTCATTAAAAATTTAAAATGAACAAAAAAAATATTTTTATTACTGTAATCGCTTTAGCCATAGTGGTTATAATTGGAATTTTGAGTTATTGGTTAATTGTTAATAAAGCTGTTTTTCAAAATCAAAATTTGAATATCCAAAATAATCAATTAAAAAATCAGCCTGCCCCTACAGAACCAATTAAAATTGGTTATATTGGTCCTTTAACTGGGGAAGCAGCTAGTATTGGTGAACCAGGGCTGGCAGGAGCAGAGTTAGCTGTTAAAGAAATTAATGAAGCCGGTGGAGTTTTAGGTAGAAAATTAGAATTAGTTGTTGAAGATGATCAATGTTCAAATAAGGGAGTTGATGCCATGAATAAATTGGTTAATGTTGATAAAGTAATAGCTATTACTGGCCCAGATTGTTCTGCCTCTGCTGGACCATCTTTACCTCTTGCTCAAAATGGAGGTGTACCTGTGATAATTAGATGGGCATCTGCGCCCCATTTGACAAAAATAGGAGACTATATTTTTAGAATTTATCCTTCAGATGCTTTTCAAGGTCAATTTGCTGCTGATTTTATTTTTAACAAATTGAATAAAAAGAAAATCGCTGTCTTATATGTTAAAAATGATTGGGGTCAAGGCTTAAGGGATGTATTTGTAGAAAAATTTAAATCATTAGGAGGAGAAATAGTTTTTGATGAAGGAGTAACACAAGAAGATAAAGATTTTAGAAGTGTGATTAGTAAAATAAAAGCAAAAAAACCTGAAGCAATCTATCTTCCCCTTTATATGGCTGGGGGTGTAGTAGCCATTAAGCAAATTAAAGAATCAAGATTAAAAATTCCAGTTATAGGCGGTGATGCTTTCGATGCAGATGAAGTGATAAAAAGTGATTTCGCCGAAGGGGTAATGTATACAGTGGCAATAGTTAATAATCCGGAAGATTTTCAAAAGAGAGTTTTAGAAGTTACTGGTAAGAAATCAGAAAAAATTACTGCTCCGATGGCCTATGATTCAGTAAAAATTATCGCTGAGGCTATTCAAAAAGCAGGAAAAATTGAGAGACAAGCAATAAAGGAAGCACTAAAAACAATTTCTTATAAGGGAATTTCTTCTCCCCTAATTGAATTTGATGAAAATGGTGATCTCAAATCAGCTGTTTTTGAGGTAAAAGTCATCAAAAATAAGAAAGCAGAAAAATATCAATAATACTTTTTAATGATTCTCCAGGTAATTATCAATAGTTTTATTACCGGTGGTTTATATGCCTTAATTGCCTTAGGTTTTTCTCTCCTATATAATACCTTTAAATTTATTCCCTTTTTCTATGGAGCCTTTGCTATTTTTGCTGGTTATTTTCTTTATTTATTTAATTCTATTAATTTGCCTTTTAGTTTAGGAATAATTTTATCTTTTCTAGTTTTAATTATTTTAGGTTTGTTAATAGATTTTTTTCTTTTAAGAAAATTTAGAGAAAGAAAAGCTGGTTCTGTGATTATGTTAATCTTAGGATTAGCTTTAGGGATATTTTTAGAAAATTTACTTTTAGCTATCTTTGGACCAAATATAAAATCAATTTCTTTACCGTTTGAAAACATAACTTTTAATTTTTTTAATTCAAGTCTTACTCTTATCCAGTTGATAGTTATTTTTATCTCATTATCTTTTCTTGTTATTACCTTCTTTTCAATCTATAAGTCACGCTATGGATTAGTTATTAGGTCATTAATTTCTAATCCTTTGATGGCAGAGATTTTGGGGGTTAATAAAGAAGATATTTTTAGAAAAATTTTAATTTTTACTTCCCTTATTGCTGCTATCGGCGGAATTTTGTATGGAATTGAATATAACTTAGAACCCACAGCAGGAACAAATTTAACTATTAAAGCCTTCACTTCAGCTATTATTGGTGGGTTAGAATTTTTACCAGGATCAATCTTCGGTGGATTCTTATTAGGTTTTATTGAAAATATTAGTGTTCTTTTCTTGCCAAGTGCTTTTAAAGATGGCATTACTTTTATTATTTTATTTTTATTTTTAATTTTCAAGCCAAAAGGAATGTTTGGTAAAAAGACGAGAGAAGAAATGAGTGGTTGAGAGATAATCAAAAATTTAATTTATTTAAAAATGCTTCTTCAAATTAAAAATTTATCTGCCGGCTATGGAAAATTTCCTGTTTTAAAAGGAGTAAATATTGAAGTTAATAGAGGAGAGATTGTTGTTTTGATCGGACCTAATGGAGCAGGGAAAAGTACTGTTTTGAAAAGTATTTTTAAAATAGCTGCAATTTATGAAGGTGAAATAATATTTAAAAACCAAAAACTAAAAAAAATTTCTAGACATGATTTAATTCGATTAGGAATAAGTTATGTTCCTCAAGGAAGAGTAATTTTTCCTAATCTAACTGTGGAAGAAAATTTATTGATGGGAGGTTTTATTTTAGATAACGAATTGTTAAAACAAAAAAAAGATAGAATTTTGGAAGAATTTCCTCATTTGAAAAAAAAATTAAATTTAATAGCCGATGTTCTTTCTGGGGGTGAACAACAGATGTTAGTTTTAGCAAGGGGTTTAATTACTGATCCAGAACTTTTGCTTTTAGACGAACCTTCTTTAGGTTTATCTCCTAAAATTCAAAAAGAAATTTTCAATAAAATTTTAGAAATTAAAAATTTAGGTATTTCTATTTTATTAGTTGAACAAAATGCAAAAAAAGCTTGTGAAATTGCTGATAGGATTTATTTATTAAAATCAGGAAAAGAGGTTTTATTCGGCGGAAAAGAAATTTTATCTCATCCCTTAATTCAAAAAGTTTATTTAGGTGGTTAAAGAAAATATATGTTATAATTAAAAATAAGATGGTAAAGCCGGCAATCGCCTCAAAGAATTTTTAAATTTTTATTTTTTGAGGAGGAAAGTCCGGACATCCCCCAAAAAGACTTGGGAAAATCAAGTAGCTAGTAATAGCTAAAAGAAGACCACAGAGACAATACTACCCCTTTAGGGGAAAGGTGAAAAGTTGAGGGGTGTTAAACTAGTCATAGTTTAGCTACCTTCTTTCTTAAAGTAGTAATACTTTAAGATGGTTTTCTTTTCTTGGGATGCAAGGCCGTGCTCCATTACTCAATGGAGAGTGCCGCTTGACTTCTGAAGAAATTCAGAAGCTAGATAAATGATTGCCACTTCCTTTAAGAAGTACAGAATCCGGCTTATAGCTTTACCATCTAATAATAGATTAATAATAATAAATGATCAGAAATAATCTCCAAAAATTTAAAAAAGAGAGAACTTTAGTTCTTATCAAACCAGATGGGGTGGAAAGGGGTTTGGTAGGAGAGATAATTAATCGTTTTGAAAAATGTGGTTTAAAGATAGTAGGCTTAGGGATTGTAAGAGCTTCTAAAAATCAAATTGATAGGCATTATCCTAAAACAAAAAATTGGATAGAGAATTTAGGTAATAATTTTATTCGTAGTTGTGAAGAAAATAATCTAAAATTTGATTTAAAAAAAGACTTAGGTGTAAATAATATTTTCGAATTGGGCTTAATGGTTAGAAGATGGTTAATTGATTTTATGTGTTCTGGTCCAATAGTTAAAATTGCCCTAGAGGGTAATCATGCTGTTGAGGTTGTTAGAAAGATTATCGGACCAACACTTCCATATAAGGCCCCACCAGGAACTATCAGAGGAGATTTTTCAATAGATTCTCCTATTGTAGCCAATTTGGAAAAAAGAGCTTTAAAAAATTTAATCCATGCTTCAGGTAATATTCAAGAAGCAAATTTTGAATTAAAAATATGGTTTACTTCAAAAGAACTTCTAAATTAAAAAATTTATTAAATTTTCTTTGGTATTATTTATAATAAAAATAAATTTAAAATTTAAAGATGGTAGTACCAGCAAAAAGACTTTCCTATTCTCGGTCTAGAAAGAGAAGATTTCAAAAAGAAATTTTAAAACCGGTAAATTTAGTGAAATGTAAAGAGTGTGGTGAGCTAACTTTACCTCATCGCATCTGCGTTAATTGTGGTTTTTATAAAGGTAGAAAATATTTAGAAAAGAAAGAGAAAAAACCAAAAGCTAAAAAATAGCTAAAAAATAGATGGCCACGAGACATCTTTCGAGAATAATTGTAATGCAGACTTTATATGAGTGGCAATTTAATAATTATCCAAAAGAAAAATCTTTCGAAATTTTTGAAAGGAACCTTTCAGAATTTGGTCAAGATATCGATGAACCTGAATTTGGTAGAGAACTTTTAAGGGGAGTAATGGAAAAAATAGAAGAAATTGATCAAATTTTATGTAACTCTATTAAGTCTCTTCCCTACGAAAATGTTCCTCTTTTAGAAAAAAGTATTTTAAGATTAGCCACTTATGAATTATTAAAAAATGATTCCAGTGTTCCATCTAGAGTAGTGATTAACGAAGCAATTGAATTATCTAAAAATTTTGGAACTAAGGCCACTGCTAAATTTATTAACGGTGTTTTGGCAACAGTTTACGAGAATATTTTTAGTAAAAATAAGTCTAAATGAATTTGGATTTAAAAGTTTTAGAGGCAAAACTTAATTTACAAATTAAAAATCCATCATTATTTTATGAAGCTTTAACTCATAAAAGCTATCTTTATCTTTACCCCCAGCATCCATATAAAGATAATGAAAGATTAGAATTTTTAGGGGATTCAGTTATCCAAACTGTTACTTCATCTTTTATCTATAAAAATTTTCATCACTTTGAAGAGGGGGAAATGAGTTTGATACGTGCTAATCTTGTTAACAGAGAGAGGTTAGC
>JANXCM010000024.1 GCA_025060085.1 Patescibacteria group bacterium | reverse complement strand
ATGTGATGAAAAATATGCGATGATTAAAATGCCTTCAGGAGAGATTAGAAAAGTTTCTAAAGAATGTTATGCTACTATTGGTAGAGTTTCAAATGTTGATCATCGAAATATTAGATTAGGAAAAGCAGGTAGAAAAATTTGGAAAGGATTTAGACCGAATGTGAGGGGAAGCGCAATGAATCCTCGAGATCATCCATACGGTGGAGGTGAAGGTAGAGCTCCTCGAGGCACTCGTAAACCTAAAACAAAATGGGGAAAAATTACTGGTGGTAGAAAAACAAGAAGAAAAAGAAATCCCTATTCGAAATTAATTATTAAAAGAAGAAGTAAAAAATAAAAAATGTCAAGAAGCACAAAAAAGGGACCTTTTGTTCATCCTAAATTATTAAAAAAAATTAAAAAAATTTTAGAATTGCCTGTAGACAAAAGAGATAAATATCCAATAAGAACTTGGTCAAGAGATTCTGTTATTTTGCCTGAAATGGTAGGAATGGTTTTTGAAGTTCATAATGGTAAACAATTTATTAGTGTCAAAGTAGTTGAAGATATGGTTGGTCACCGATTGGGTGAATTTTCTCCTACAAGGAAATTTATTAAGCATGGAGGTAAATTACAAAGAGAATTAGAAAGAAGACAAACAGCTCAAAAATAGAATAATCAAAAAATTTTTTAAAAATGATAAAGGTTCATTTAAGATATTTAAATATTTCACCAAGAAAAGTAAGAATGGTAGCAAAGATGATTAAAGGATTAGAAGTGATGAAAGCAGAAAAGCAATTATTATTCTCTCCGCGTAGACCAGCCAGAAATTTGTTAAAATTATTAAAGCATGCTATTGATGTAGCTGAAAAGCAAAAACAATTAAAAAAAGAAAATTTAATAATTAAAAATATTATTGTTAACGAAGGGCCAAGACAAAAAAGATTTCGAGCAATGTCAAGAGGACATGTCGGTCGAATTATGAAAAAAAGTTCTCATATTACCTTAGAATTAGCTACTAAAAATGGGTCATAAAGTTTCACCTTATGCTAATAGATTAGGAATAAATGAATATTGGCGTTCACGATGGTTTTTTAGAAAAAATTTTAAAGTTTTTTTGGAAGCAGATTATTTGATTAGGAAAATTATTAGTGAAAGATTAAAAAAAAGTGCTGGGATTATTGAAATTATTATTGAAAGAAAAGATCAAGAACATTGCCGTGTTATTATTAGAACCGCTAAGCCGGGAAATTTAATTGGCAGGGAAGGTCAAAAACTAAAAAGATTACAAGAAGAAATAAAAAAAAGATTAGAAATTCTTTTTAATAAATATAAAGTTGCTCAACCAGCTTTAGAGATTGTTGTAGAAGAGGTTAAAAAGCCAACTTTATATGCTAACTTTTTAGCTCAATTAATTGCCATTGATATTGAAAAAAATAAATCAGTAAGAAGTGTAATGAAGAAAGCTATTGAGAGAGCAAGACAGAATAAAGAGGTGAAAGGAATTAAGATAAGAGTTTCGGGTAGAATTGGTGGGGCAAGTATTCATCGCTCAGAAGTTTTGAGTTGGGGTAGATTACCTCTTTCTACCTTAAAAGCAAAAATAGACTATGCTTGTATTGAAGCACTTACTAAGTATGGAATAATTGGTGTCAAAGTTTGGTTAGTAAGGGGCGAAAATAAAGAATACAAAGAAGATTAATCATGCTTCAACCTAAAAAATTAAAACATCGAAAATGGATGAAAGGTAGAAGATTGAAGAGAAGTTTTACTTCTTCAAATATTGATTTAAATTTTGGAAATTATGCTCTAAAAAGTCTTGAATCAAAATATTTAAAAGATAAACAAATTGAAGCCGCTTATAAAGAAATTAAAAGAATTTTAAGCAAGAAAGGAAGAGTATGGTTGAAAATTTTTCCTCACCTAACCAGGACGAAAAAATCAGAAGGGGTAAGAATGGGAGGAGGAAAAGGAGATATTGATCATTATGCTACTTTAGTTAGACCGGGGACGATAATTTTTGAAGTTGATTCTCGAGATGAAAATTTAACTCTCGAAGCTTTTAGGTCAGCAAGTTGTAAATTACCTATTAAAACTAAAGTGATTAAAAAAGATGAAAGCTAAAGATTTAAGGTTAAAAAGTCTTTCTGAATTGTTTAAAATGTTAAATGAAGAAAGACAAAAACTTTTCAATTTAAAAGTTCAAAAATCTTTGAATAAATTGACTAAAACACATTTATTGAAGTTAACTAGAAAAAATATTGCTAGAATATTAACCATTATTAACGAAAAGAGAAAAAATGAGCAGGCCAAGAATAATCGGTAAAGTTATTTCAGATAAAATGCAAAAAACTATTGTAGTTGTTTCAGAAAAATTGAGAAAGGTTCCAATTTATGGAAAATATTTAAGAAAAAAAACAAAATATTATGTCCATGATGAAAATAATTCAGCAAAAATTGGTGATACTGTTATGATTGAATTTACTCGTCCGATTTCAAAGTTGAAAAGATGGCGATTAATAAAAATTTTAAATAAAGATGATTCAACCAAGGACAATTCTCAAAGTAGCTGATAATAGCGGAGCAATAAAAGTGATGTGTATTGGTTTTGTTGGTATTGGTAATAGAAATAAAGCAGAAATTGGTGATATTATTGTTTGTTCTGTAAAAGAAGCTGAACCGGGAAAGCAAATAAAAAAAGGTCAAGTAGTAAAAGCTGTGGTTGTTAGACAACGAAGACCTTATTTAAGAAAAAATGGTACTTGGATTAGATTTGATGAAAATGCAGCCGTCTTGATTAAAACAAAAAATGAACCTGTGGGAAATAGAATTTTAGGGCCGATTCCGAGAGAAATTAAAGAAAGGGGTTTTGAAAAAATTGCTAATATGGCTCAAGATTTAGTTTAAAAATGAAAATAAAAAAAGGAGATACAGTTTTAATTATTAAAGGTAAAGATAAGGGTAAATCAGGAAAAGTGATTAAAGCTTTACCTAAAGAAAATAAAGTGATTGTAGAGGGTTTAAATTTAGTAAAAAAACATCTCCGACCTAAAAGAAGAGGGGAAAGGGGTCAAATTGTTAGCATTCCTCATCCTCTTTGGGTAAGTAAAGTAAAGTTGATCTGTCCTAAGTGTAAAAAACCAACCAGGATAGGTTATCAAATTGAAAATGAAAAAAAACTTAGAAAATGTAAAAAATGTCAATCTCTTTTTGAATAACAATGCTTTACGAGGATTTTAATCAAAAAATAAAATTTGAATTAAAAGAAGAGTTGAAGATTAAAAATATTTTAGCTGTGCCTAAGCCTAATGCTGGTTTTGTTAATATGGGTATTGGAAAATTTATTACTAATAATCAAGAAAACAAAGATAAAATTATTGAAGAAGGTATTTATGTTATCTCTAAAATTACCGGTCAAAAACCAAAATTGATTACTGCTAAAAAATCAGTTTCAGGTTTTAAATTAAGAAAAGGAATGCCTGTAGCGTTATTAGTTACCTTAAGAAAAAAAAGATTATTCGATTTTATTGAAAGATTAATTACTTATTACTTACCCCGAAGTAGAGATTTTAAGGGAATTCAACAAAATAATTTAGATATTAATGGTAATTTAAATTTAGGTTTTAAAGATATTTCTATTTTTCCGGAAAGTATTTCTGATAAAATTAAACATCATTTTGGTCTTCAAGTTACTTTGGTAAGTAGTTCAAAAAATAAGGAAGCTAACATTATTCTCTGGCAAAAATTAGGTTTTCCTATTAAAATTTAAAAATGCCTAAAAAATCTCAAAGAGCAAGATGGCAAAAACCAGCTAAATTTAAAACTAGACAAGTAAGTAGTTGTTTTCGTTGTGGTCGAGCAAAAGGTTATCTGAGAGATTTCAATTTATGTCGAATTTGTTTTCGAGAACTAGCTCATCGAGGAGAAATTCCAGGAATTAAAAAATCATCTTGGTAAAAATGACTGATCCTATTGCCGATTTATTAGCTCGGATTAAGAATGCTTGGAAAGTTAAGAAAGAAAAACTTGTTGTTCCTTATTCTAATTTGAAAATTGCCATTTTGAAAATTTTTAAGGAAAAAGGAATAATAAATGCAATTAAATTAAAAGAAGTTAATAATAAAAAATTTTTAATTGTTTATCTTAATTATCCTAACAACAATCCACCTTTTGAAGATCTGAAAAGAGTTTCAAAACCAGGAAGAAGAGTTTATATTGGTTATCGTAAGTTGAAACCAGTAAGATCAGGATTTGGATTTCGAGTAATTAGCACCTCTCGAGGAGTAATGTTGGATTCAGAGGCAAAAAAAAGAAAATTAGGTGGCGAAGTGATTTGTGAAGTTATTTGAAAAAATGTCTAAATTAGGTAAAAGACCAATAATTATTCCAGAAAAAGTAAGTTTAGAAATTGAAGAAAGAAAAATTAAAATTAAAGGTCCTTTAGGAGAAAATGTTTTAATTTTACCTGAAGAATTTGAAATCTTAATAAATAATAATATGGTAAATATAAAACCTAAAATAATTAATAAAAAAACTAAAATAATGTGGGGAACTTTAAGATCTTTATTGGCTAATAAAATATTAGGTGTTTCTCAAGGATTTAATAGAACTTTAATTTTAGAAGGATTAGGGTATAGTGCTGAACTTATTTCTGAAAGAGAATTAAGTTTCAAAGTAGGTTTTTCTCATCCAATAAAAATTTCTATTCCAGAAGAGATAAAAGTAGAAATTAAACCATTAAAGGGTCAATTTCATTTAATTGTTTCTGGCAAGGATAAGGAAAAAGTTGGCCAATTTACTGCTCAAATAAAAAAAATTAAACCTAGAGATAGCTATAAATTAAAAGGTTTTCGCTATTTAGAAGAGAAAGTAAAAACTAAACAAGTTAAAAAAGCAGTAGGTAAGTAAAAAAAATGAAAGCTTTAGTTTTTAAAAAGAAAAAATTAAATAAAAAAGATAAAAGATTAATAAGAAAAGCAAGAATAAGAGCAAAAGTAAGAGGAACCAATGAAAGACCAAGAATTTCTGTTTTTAGATCAAATAAAAATATCTATCTTCAAGCTATTAACGATGAAATAGGTCACACTTTGGTTTATTCTTCCTCTTTAGAGTTTAAAGATAAAAAACTAACTGGTAAGGAAAAAGCAAAAAAAGCGAGTGAATTATTAGCAGAAAGACTTTTGAAACTGGGTATAAAAAAAATTGTTTTTGATCGAGGTGGTTATAAATATCATGGTCGGATAAAAATTATTGCTGAAACTTTAAGAGAAAGAGGTTTAGATTTTTAATAAAATGATTGATAAAAAAACTAATTGGGAATATCGAGTAATAGAAATTAAAAGAGTGGCTAAAGTGACAAAAGGGGGTAAAAGATTTAAAATTAGAGCTGTAGTTATTGCTGGTAATAAAAATGGTAAAGTGGGTATAGGAGTAGAAAAAGGGGATGATGTTTCCCAAGCTGTTAATAAAGCTCTTAATTCTGCTATTAAAACATCAATCAGTGTTCCTATTGTTAATGATACTATTCCTTATGAAGTTTTTGGAAAAGTAAGTGCTGCTCAAGTTTTGATTAAACCATCTAAAATAGGAAGGGGTATTAGAGCAGGAGGGTCAGTCAAATTAGTTTTAGAATTAAGTGGAATAAAAAATGCCGGAGCAAAAATTATCGGGGTAACTAAAAATTCTTTAACTAATGCTTTAGCTGCTTTAAAAGCTTTAAATAAATTAAATAAATATTCAGCCAATGTTAATCAATCAGATTCAATTTAGATTAAAAAAGAAAAAGAGAATTGGAAGAGGAGGGAAGAGGGGAAATTATTCGGGAAGAGGATTAAAAGGGCAGAAATCAAGAGCAGGGAGAAAAATTAGACCAGCAGATAGGGATATAATTTTAAAATTCCCAAAGTTAAGAGGATTTAAATTTAAACCATTAAGAGAAAAACCACTAGTTGTTAATTTAGATAAATTAAATCAAAAATTTGAAAATGGAGAAAGCGTTGATATAAATTCATTGGTAGAAAAGAAAGTTATTAAAATACCCAAAAGTAAAAAAAATATAAAAATTAAAATTTTAGGCAGAGGTGAAATTGAAAAAAAACTTATTTTTTCAGATAAATTACTTTTTAGTCAATCTGCTTTAGAGAAAATTAAATCTTCAGGTTCAGAAATTATAAATGATTAAAATAGATTTTTTTAAAAATATTTTTGGTTTATTTAAAGATAAAGATTTAAAAAGGAGAGTATTGTTAATTCTTCTTTTTCTTTTCATTTTCAGAATAGCAGCTAATATTCCTCTTCCTGGGGTTGATTTAGAAAGAATAAGAAATTTACTTCAGGCTAATCAATTTTTAGGTTTACTGAATATTTTTGTTGGTAATACTTTAGCTAATTTCTCTATTGCTCTTTTAGGACTAGGTCCTTATATTACCGCAGTAATTGTAATGCAACTTTTAACTTTAATTTATCCCAGATTGAAAGAAATGTATTATGAAGAAGGTGAAGCAGGAAGAGCAAAATTTAATCAATATGCTAGGTTAATTACTTTACCCCTAGCTCTGATTCAATCTTTGGGTTTTTTGAAATTTTTAGAATCTCAAAATTTAATCATTTTTTCTTCACCTTTTGAAATATTTCGGGATGTAATTTTAATTACTACTGGAACAATTTTTTTAATGTGGTTAGGCGAATTAATTACTGAACAAAAAATAGCCAATGGCATTTCTCTCTTGATTTTTTCAGGTATTGTTGCTCAAGGACCTCAAGTTTTTCAACAAGCAATAATTAATTTTAGTATCGATAAGTTGAACAATTATATTATTTTAATTTTAATTTCCCTTTTAATTACCGCAGCCATTGTTTATATTAACGAAGCAGAACGAAGAATTCCACTTAATTTTTCTAAAAGAGTTAGAGGAACAAAATTATATGGCGGGGTTTCCAGTTATCTACCTATTAAAATTAATCAAGCAGGCGTTATTCCAATTATTTTTGCTATCTCTGTTTTGCTTTTTCCTCAAACATTTTTTCAATTTTTAGCTGCCACGGGAATAACTTTCTTTTCTAATTTAGCCCAAGATGTTAATAATTTCTTTCAAAACCAATTTATTTTTAGCTTATTTTACTTTATTTTAGTTTTTGGTTTTACCTATTTTTATACTTCTGTTACTTTTGAGCCTAATGAATTAGCTTTAAATTTTCAAAGATCTGGTGCATTTATTCCCGGTATAAGACCAGGGAAAGAAACTGCTGAATATTTTAAGAAAATAGTCAATCGAATTAATTTATTCGGCGGAACATTTTTAGGTTTAGTTGCTATTTTGCCCTATATTACTCAAATTATTACCGGACTTTCTTTTGCTGGTTTAGGTGGAACATCAATATTAATTTTAGTTTCGGTAGCAATTGAAACATTAAAGAAAATTGAATCTGAAGTTAGCAGCCGTCAATATTATAATATCTAAAAATATAAGAATATTTTTAAAGCCCGTGTAGCTTAATGGAAAAGCACCTCCGTCCTAAGGAGGAGATGAGGGTTCGATTCCCCCCACGGGTAAATAAATAAATTTAACTGGTTCTAAGTTTAAAATGTCAAAAGAAAAGATAACTCAACTTTCTAAAGAAAAAGAAAAAAAGCCAAAAATAATGATAATTGATGATAACAAAGAATATTTAAGTAGTATAGAAAGAGGTTTAATAACTATTCCTCAAGCCGAAGGGAATTTGATTTTATTTCACTATCAAGGCCAAACATTAGAAGAAATTATTAAAGAAATAGAATTTCAAAATCCGACAATCCTTCTTTTTGATCATCATTTACAAGAAGATTATTCTATCCCAGAACAACAGATTATTAATGGATTAGTAATTACCGAAGAAGTAAAGAGCAAATTTCCACGAATTACTATTTATTCT
>JANXCM010000023.1 GCA_025060085.1 Patescibacteria group bacterium | reverse complement strand
TACCTGAAATTTATAGAATTTTAGAAAATATATCTATCACTGCTGGCTTACCTAAAACTCCTAAACTTTATTTAATAGATACCCCAGCAATGAATGCTTTTGCCACAGGAAGAAATTATAAAAACTCCTTAGTAGCTGTTACTTCTGGGTTAATTAATAATTTAAATAAAGAAGAAATTGAAGGAGTTATCGCTCATGAAGTGGCTCATATCAAAAATAGAGATATCACGGTAATGATGATAAGCACTGTTTTAATGGGTATAATTGTAATCATAGCTGATTTCTTTTTAAGAACAAGTTTTCATTCCCGTGAAGATAACAAATCGAACGTAATTTTTCTTGCTATCGGATTTCTACTTTCCTTTTTAGCACCCATATTTGCTCAATTAATTCATCTAGCTATTTCGAGAAAAAGAGAATTTATGGCTGATGCTACCGGTGCTTTATTTACCAGAAATCCAAATGGTCTAGCTAATGCTTTGGAAAAAATATCAAACCAAAAATTAACTTTAGAAACTTCTCCTGCTTTAGCTGGTTTATTTATAATAAACCCATTTAAAGAAAAAGGTGGTTTTATAAATTGGCTCGGAAATCTCTTTTCAACTCATCCTCCAGTAGAAGAAAGAATAAGAATTTTAAGAAATATGACAATTTAATTTGCGGGTATGGTGTAAGGGCAACACGTCTCCTTCCCAAGGAGAAGATTGCCGGTTCGAATCCGGTTACCCGCTATTTAATTAATGAAAATTTCCCCTAAAAAAATCCCTTCTATTGTTAAAAATATATGGTTTCGTTTAATCGAAAATAATTTTGAAGCTTATCTAGTTGGTGGATGTGTTAGAGATTTAACTTTAAATTTAAAACCCAAGGATTGGGACATCACTACTAATGCTCAACCTGAGGAAATCCAAAAAATTTTTCCTAACAGTTTTTATGAAAATAGATTTTTTACTGTAGGAGTCAAAACAAAAAGCGATGATTCTGCATTAAAAGTTATTGAAATTACTACCTTCAGATTAGAAGGTAAATATTCTGATTTTCGCCATCCTGATGAAGTAAAATTTGCTCAAACTCTTAAAGAAGACTTAAAAAGAAGAGATTTTACTATCAATGCTCTTGCTCTAAATAAAAATTTTGAGGTAATTGATTATTTTGACGGACTTAATGACTTAAAAAAAAGATTAATAAAAACAGTAGGTAACCCAGAAGAAAGATTCAGAGAAGATCCTCTACGAATGATAAGGGCAATTAGACTAGCATGTCAATTAGATTTTGAAATAGAGAAAAAAACATTTGAAACAATTAAAGAACTGGCTAATTTCATTCAGCTTATTGCTAAAGAAAGAGTTAAAGATGAACTTATTAAAATTTTATTAAGCTCTGAAGCTGTCAAAGGAATAGAACTATTGAGAGAATCAAATTTATTACTAGAACTTATACCCGAACTGATAAGATGTTATAATGTAGGCCAAAATAAACATCATAAATATGATGTTTATACTCATCTTTTAAAATCTTTTGAATATGCCGTGAAAAAAAATTATTCTCTAGAAGTTAGATTAGCTGCTCTTTTTCATGATATTGGTAAACCATTAACCAAATCAGGCGAAGGGCCTGATTGCACTTTTTATAACCATGAAATTGTCGGAGCTAAAATGACTCGTCAAATTCTTCAACGATTAAGATTCTCTAAAAAAATAATTGATAAAGTTGTCCACTTGGTTAAAAATCATATGTTTTATTTAGAAATTGATAAGGTAACAATGTCAGCTGTCAGAAGATTAGTTCATCGTTTAGGATTAGAAAATTTAGAAGATTTTTTTAAACTTAGAGAAGCAGATAGAATTGGTTCGGGCGTTCAAAAAGCTGTTCCTTATCGTTTAAGATATCTGAAATATCTCATTCACAAATCTCAAATAAAACCTATTACACCCCAAGAACTTAAAATCAACGGCAATGACGTAATGGAAAAATTAAATATTCCTTCGGGTCCCAAAGTCGGTTGGTTTTTAAAAATTTTACTTAATGAAGTGATTGATGATCCTCAGAAAAACAATAGAGAATATTTAATTAAAAGACTATTAGAATTAAACCAATTATCAGATGAAGAATTAAAATTGCTTTCTCAAAAGGGTGAAGAAAAAATACGAGAAATAGAAAAAAATATAGATTTAGAGTTAAAAAGTAAATTTAGAATCTGAATTTTTTAAAATTTGAGAAAATATAAAATTAGGATTAATACGATGAAAATTATGATCGCCTTCTGGATAGATTATTAATTTTGAATTAGGAATTAATTTATTAATAAGCTTTCCTTGCCATAAAGGTGTTATTTTGTCTTTACCTCCCCAAATAATTAATGTTTCTTTTTTTATATAGGGCAAAATATTAGATAAATCTTCTTCTATGATGTTATTCATTGTTTGTTTCATAATTTCAGAATAATAGGCTACAGCACTACTTCCATTTAAAATTTTATAAACTATTTTACTAAGAGTAATATTTTTTTTAATAAATTTCTTAAAAATTTTAGCTAATTTAGAAAAAATTATTTTTTTGAAAGTTTTCTTTCTTATACAAGCTGCATTATATAAGATCAATTTTTTTACTTTTTCAGGATAAACAGAGCTAAATTTAGCAACCACTTGTCCTCCAAAAGAATGACCCATCAAATAAAAATTATTATATTTTTTATTTGTTATATAATTTTTAAGATAATCTACATAATCAGATAAAAAATAAGGTTTTAAGGGTTCTGGATTATTACTAAAACCTGGTAAAACTATAAAGTCAACATCAAATTTTTGATACAAAAGATCTAATAATTCTCGATAAAAATCTTCTATCTGTTCATTCTTATTAATAATGTATTTTGAAGCCCAACCGTGTAAAAAAATAAACTTTTCCATAATTTTCCATTAAAAAATAAATTATTTTTAATAATAATTATTATAATATATCGAAAATTGGTAAATTAATATAAAGAATAATGACTCTTGAAAAATTAGAAATTGAATTGAAAAAATACAAAGGTATCGGTGAACGAACAGCTTTTAAATTTTCAAAATATAAAATTAATACATTAAAAGATTTATTATACTTCCTTCCTTATAAATATATCAATCTCACTGAACCAATAAAAATTAAAGATGCTAAAATAAATGAAAATATTGTTGTAATTGCTAAAATAAAAGAAATTAAACTTTTCAAAACACCTAAAAAAAGAATGTTTATTGTTAGTGCTTTAATTGAGGATGAAACGGGAGCTTTAAGGGTTATTTGGTATAATCAACCTTATCTACTTAAAACTTTTAAGAAAGGACATCAAATTTTATTTTACGGAAAAGTGATAAAAAATAATTACGGCATCCATCTTTCTAATCCAGAATTTAAATTTATTTCCCTTAGAGAAAAATTTAAATCAGAAATTATTCCTGTCTACTATGAAATTTTTGATATTAATAGCAATTTTACCCGCAAAATTATCAATAAAATTATTGACGAATTTAATATTAAAAATATAGAAGATCCTATTCCTGAAATTATTAGAATAAAAGCTAATATTATTTCTTTAGGTAATGCTCTAGTAAAAATTCATCAACCTCAATCTATAGAAGAAGTCGAAGAAGCTAAAAAAAGATTATTTTTTGAAGAAATATTTTATCTTCAAGTAAAAATTAATCAAGAAAAAATTTTATTAAGCAAAGAGAAATCTCCTGAAATTAAAATTAACATTAATTTAATTGAACATTTTTTAAGAAATACCAATATTAAATTGACTTCTAATCAGGAAGAAGTTTTAAAAGAAATAATCAATGATTTTCAGTCTCCTTATCCAATGAATCGTCTTTTACAAGGAGAAACAGGTTCAGGAAAAACAATTATTGCTGAGATTTTAAGTCTATTAACAGCTAATTCAGGCTATAAAACTCTTTTTATGTCTCCAACTGAAGTTTTGGCTACTCAACATTTTTATCGCTTTTTAAAAGATTTTTCCTCCTTTAATATTGGTCTTGGTTTAATGATAAAAAAATCTGGATATTATGGTATCAATGGTTTTAAATCAAAAAAATCAAAAGAAGAGTTAATTAGGCTAATTAGCCAAAATAAAATTCAAATTCTAATTGGTACTCATTCAATTTTAGAAGTTAATTATGAATATAAAAACATTGGGTTGATAGTTATTGATGAACAGCAAAGATTTGGCGTCGAGCAGAGAAAAAAATTGATTAAACAGTCAAATCAAGATTACTTTCCTCATTTTCTTTCAATGACTGCCACGCCTATTCCCCGAAGCTTATACCTTGCTTTTTACGGCGATCTATCTCTTTCAACTTTAAAAGAAAAACCTTTTGGTCAAAAAGAAATAATGACAAAAATAATCAAACCAGAAGAAATAGATAGTGTTTGGGATTTTATTAAAAAAGAAATTGAATTAGATCATCAGATTTTTATTATTTGCCCCCGGGTGGAAATGAATGAAAAAATAGAAATAAAAAGTGTTAAAGAAGAATATGAAAAAGTTAAGAAAATATTTCCTGAAATACCAATAGAAATACTTTATGGTAAAATGAAATCAATCGAAAAAGAAATTAGGTTAAAAAAACTTCAAAATAATGAAATTAAAATTCTCGTCGCTTCCTCAGTGGTGGAAGTAGGAATTGATTTACCGCTCTTAACAACTATTGTCATTCTTGGTGCAGAAAGATTTGGCCTTTCTCAATTACATCAATTAAGAGGAAGAGTGGGTAGATCAATCCATCAAGGTTATTGTTTTTTAGTTCCTCAAAATTATTCTCCTTTAGCTTATCAAAGACTAAAGATTTTAGAAGAATCCCAAGATGCTTTTTATATTTCTGAAAAAGATTTAGAATTAAGAGGACCAGGAGAGCTTTTAGGCACCAAACAATCAGGATTTCCTGATTTAGCTATGAAATCTTTGGAAAAAATTGAATTAGTCCATTTAGCCAAAAACTTATCTGAAGAATTAATAAATCAAAATTATCTTCTTAAGGGTTATCCTCTTCTTAGAAGCGAAATTAGCAAAAGAAGTGAATTAACTTTTAGTTAAAAATTAAAATTTAATTTTTAATCTTATTTTATAATTTATAAAATGATCTTTAATACAAATGAAGCTTTAATAAATTATTTAATCAGAAATGGAGTGCTTAAAACTCAACAAATTATTGATGCTTTTTTAAAAATTGATAGAAAAAATTTTATTCGACAAGAAAATACATTTGAAGCTTATGCTGATTACCCTTTACCTATGGGCTACGGTCAAACTATTTCTCAACCTTGGACAGTAGCTTTTATGTTAGAAATTTTACAACCAAAAGAAGACCATAAAATTTTGGATGTTGGTTTTGGTTCAGGTTGGACTACTTCTCTTTTAGCTCAAATTGTAGGTGAAAGAGGAAAAGTTTATGGTATTGAAATTATTCCAGAAATTTTTGAATTTGGTAAGGAGAATATAGAGAAATATAATTTTCTTAAAAAAGGTAGAGTAAAATTAAAAAGAGGTGATGGTTCTAAAGGTTGGAAAGAATATTCTCCTTTTGACAGGATATTAGTCAGCGCAGCTGGGAAAAATATTCCACAAGATCTAATTGAACAATTAAATATCAACGGAATTTTAGTAATCCCCGATAAGGAAGGGATAAATCAAATTTTTAAAGATGAAAGGGGAAATATTGAAAAAAAATATTATTATGGTTTTAGCTTCGTTCCTCTGGTATCTCAGTAATTTCTTTAATTTTTCTTCTTAATTTTTTAATTTGTCCTCTTATTTTCTTCTTTTTAATTCTCTTCTCTTCTGCTTCATATGGTTCTTGCATTAATTGACCCCTAGGAGCAGGAAAAAGTTCTTCTAATAAATGATAAACTTTATCCAAAATTCTCTCCGTAGCTCTATTTTTATTTTGTAACTGACTTCTTTCATCTTCGGAAATGGCTATTAGATATCTTCCCTTATCTTTTAAGAGCAATTTCTGATTAGTATTCAATTCAATATCAAAATTATTAAGAAGAATTTTTTCTATTTCATCAACCTTAAATTTTGCTCTCACTTTTGTATGCTTTCTTTGCATATGTTGACCACCAGGCTTAGAAGCTGTAACACTTTCATATTCAATAATTTTTTTAACATATTTATCGAGAGCTCTTTTTTTAATAATATTCCTAATTTTTTTAAAAATTTCTTCGTAATCTATCTCAAGCATTGTTTAACTAAATGATTATTATAAAATATAAAATTTAAAAGAAAAAATAAAAAATAGAAGAGACTTAATTTTTAAGATTATTTTTTATCTTGAAATAATAACATTAATTAAATTATATTTTAAAAAATTTTTGAAAAATAAATAAATTATTTATGGAAATAATTCTACACCTACTTCATCATTATATAATATCAATCCTGTTCTAGATAGAATAGATAGATTGATATTAGAAGTAGAAAAATTATAAATATTAACTAAATGATAATTATATAAAGTATAAGGTTCAGTAGTTGAAGATAAGAGATAATTAAAAGTAAGATTATTAGAAGTATTTAATAAAACTAATCCTTTTTCATATCTTCTACGATAGAGAGCACCATTTTGATAATTAGTTGTTGAAGCTATAACTAATTGATTAATATTATCTACTTCTTCTGAATAGCCAAGGGGAAGGTACATAGAAGAGGTTCGACAAAGATAATCAAGGCTATCCACTTCATAACTTCCACCAATAATAGGTATATCACTTGTTGGCATTTCAAAGGATATATAAACATATGGATTATTAACTAAGTAAAACGAAGATACTAAATAATTAGTAGTGGCATTAGTAATAGTACACCAGCTGTAATTAGTATAAGACATTAAAATAGCGTATTTATTTTTAAAATTTTCAATAACGGTTTGAATTTCTTTACGAGATCTTTGAGGATTTTTAAATGAAATATTCCTATTAAATCAAGAACCCTTCATCCATATAACCATCTAAAAACTTGTCAAAACTATAAAAAGTTCCCCTTAATCTAAGATTATCATCATAATTGAATGTGGAATCATAGCCAAAATTAGTAAAAACTTTTTTACCAGTAAATTTTAATTTTTCCACTATTTTTCTATACATATTATAAATAAGATAAAATCTAACCTCATTTTCAGAAGAATATTGACGATAAGTTAACCATATGTTTGGTTGCATATTTGTATTAGGCGAATCAAGTCTCATTCCCCAAAATATTTCCTTTAATAAATTTTCTTCTTTATAATCAATAAAATTATGCTTATTATAATATTCAAAATATTTAAAATTTTTGAGATTTAAAACATGATAATTTCTATGTCTTCCTCCCCAAATTTCGGTAGGATCTTGGTTGCTTACTAATCTATTACTACCCGAAGAATTCAAAAGAAAAAATTCAGGATAAAAAGAGTTAGGAGTGAACTTTAAATTACGATCAGTTTGCCAAAATGTTGTGGTGGAAATGTCGTTAACTTTTTAATAATATGATCAAAATTAAAATGCGATCCTCTGCTCAGTTTGTCAGGGTCTCTATTTTTAAATCTAAAAGATCCCTCATTGCCTATTTTTTCCTCAAATAAAAAATCTGAAGGAAAAAGATACTCTAAAAACTTATAATACGGATCATGATGATATATTATTAAAGCATGAGTAAAATTAGGAAAATCCCGCATATCTGAATTCATATAAAAATAAATCCAATCATCTCTGTATGGAGGGTAATTTATACTAAAAACTTCGCTAAATTTTAATGATGAAATTATATTTTTTATAGGCATTTTTATACATTCCCATTGATTGGTAGAAGAATTAAATCTATCTATATACACTTTCACATTATCTAACCAAAAAACTGATTTTGTGGTGGTGTTGATGTGAGGATTTTTTAGATATATTGTAAAAGCAAAAGGTCTTATTCCTTCATATCTTACATTATTTATAATAGTGGTTGCGAAGTTAAAATTTATCCAATTTAAAATATTATTAGATTATTGTTAATAACTATATAAAGAATGCCAAATATTATTATTGTCCTTCATAGCACCGTAAATTTGATAAATAATATTATTATCAACACCATAATTTTTATATCAAAAGAAATTCTTAATCTGTCACCAGGTTTAGGATAATAATCTCTAAATTCTGAATGCCAATTTTCAGTTGGATATCTTAGATTTGGTAATAACAAATTATCATAAAAAAATAAGTATGCTATTTGTCGCGTCCTCCTTGTGCTGTCATCTAATATTCTATTTCTTATATTCTATTTCTTAGAACTTTTACTTTTAGTGAACCTTTTCCACTTATTTTTTTAATTTTATCGATAGAGTAATTGAGTGTTAAATTAAGATAATTACTTTTTGAAAGATTAAAAACTCGCAATCTAAAAACATTTTTTGATATGATTTTCTATGTAGCTACATTATAATTTCCCTATTCCTCCATAATAATTTATACACTACTCACTAGAAACTATGGAAAAATTTTTAAAAAAAATTAATGCAGTAAAATAGCAGTATATAAATAAAGTTTTCAAAAATATTTTTTTGATTATATTCATTACAAAAAATAATTTTAATGTTAAATTTTATTTTAGTTTTATTATATCCTCAATATACTTCAATTATACAAAAAATTATTTTTTAAAATAAATTTAAATAAATTTATAAATTATTTATTATTTATTATTGTTGTTATAATTAATATTATTAATAATATTAATTA
>JANXCM010000022.1 GCA_025060085.1 Patescibacteria group bacterium | reverse complement strand
TTTTAATTTATTTATATTTTATATTAATAGCGACCATTATAAAAATTTTAATTCATTTTTGAAATTTAGTTAGAAGTTTTGTGAAGATAGGTCAAAATATTTTTTATTTTTTCAAAATCTTCTTTTTTAATTTCTTCATACTTATCTACAGAAAATCTAAAATTTTTTATTAATTCACTGATTTTTTCACCGCCCATAAAGTGATACATATTAACATAATCTGCTCCATTTTGATAAAGTTCTAGGGTATTTTGAAAATTATTAGAATTACAAATAAAAATTCCAGAGTTGTTCAATTTTTTATAATTAATTAAAATAGATAAATTAATCTTAAATTCGAGTATGGTAGAAATAATCATTTTAAATCTTTGAATATTTAGATTTTCTATTAATTCTATTTCGCTTACATCACCGTAGACTACCTTATAACCTTTGTTTTTTAATTCATTAAATTTTTCGTAGTTATAATCAATTATTAATATCTTATCTTTAAATTCTTCAAAATTAACTAATAAACTATATCCTGTTCTATCACAACCTATTAAAAGAATTTCTAAATTTTCATTTTTAGCCTCGTTATCTAAATCATAGTTCTCTTTTATTTTTAAAATTTTCTTAAAAATCAGCTGATAAATTTTTTCAGAGTAATAAAAAAGATAAGTTGAGGAAAAGATAGTTATCATTCCTACTAAAGAAACTAATGAGATTAAATCATTTTGAATATGATTTAATTTATTTCCTAGTCCAATAATAATAAAAGAAAATTCACTTATTTGAGCTGAGGAAAGGCTTAATAAAAATGAAGTTTTATTTTTTATTTTTAAGAATTTCAAAATAAGAAACATAATCAAAGGATTACCTATTAAAACAAAGATAGCAAAGATAATTGCTTCATTGAAATACTTTTCTATTGTTGGAATAAAAATATTGAATCCTAAATAGATAAAAAAGATAATTAAGAAAAATTCTTTAAGTGGTTTAAGACGTGAATTTATTTCAGAACTAGTAGAAAGGTTGGCTAAGCTCATACCAGCGATTAATGCTCCTACTTCTAAACCAATGCCTAAAAATTTAAAGATGGAAGCAAGAGTAAGAAGAAAAGATATGGAAAAAATAAAGAGTATTTCTTTGGAACGAGCAATGTATTTTTCTAATTTAGGAAGGATATAAAAGACTAAAAGAGGTAAAAAAATTATTAAAAATATCGAAAATGTTAAATTATTTGAGTTAATGCTATTTTGGTTGATTTTTAGAAAAGGAAGAAAAATTAATAAAAGAATAGTAATTAAATCTTGAACAATTAAAAATCCTATAGCAAATTTACCATAAAGTTTTTCCAGATCACCCTTATCGGAAATTAGTTTAATCATAATTATAGTACTGCTAAAAGAAAGGGCAATTCCTAAATATAAAGATTCAATAAAGTTAAAACCTAACCATAAAGCAATAAATATTCCTATTATAGTGGTAAAAATTACTTGGAGAACGCCAATAACTAAAGATTGCTTTCCAATCTCTTTAATTATTTTAAATTTAAGATTTAAACCAACAATAAAAAGCATAAAAGCTATACCGAATTCGCTAAAAATAGCAATAATATTTTTAGTTTCAACTGATTGAATGAAAAAATTGCTAGCAATTAATCCTGTAACGATATAAGCAATTATGAAGGGTTGTTTTATTAGATAAAAAATAAAACTGAAAATAAAAGCTAAAAAGATTATAGAAGAAAATTTTATTAAAAATGGTATTTCAATCATTAATAATATCTTAAATAAGATTCAAAAATTTTGTACAGAGAATTAGTTAAACTTGCTAGTCTTAAATTAATTTTTTCTTTTTGACTTAATTCCCACACTTCATTAAAAGCCTTAACTAAGTATTCTTCCAATTTTTTAAAAATTTGCTCTTTGTTCCATCTTCGCTTTTCTATATTTTGAACCATTTCAAAATAGGAAACTATCACTCCACCAGCATTAGCTAGAATATCAGGTACGACTATTATTCCTCTTTGATTTAAAATTTCATCAGCTTCATCCGTAATAGGATTATTAGCCATTTCTAAAATTATTTTTGCTTTTATCTGATAGGCATTATTTTTCGTAATGACATTTTCTAAAGCAGCTGGGATTAAAATATCTACATCTAACTTTAAAAGATCTTCATTGGTAATGTCTTTTCCTAAATTTGAATCACAGAAATTGCCAATACAATAACAACCACTAATCATACCTTTGGTCTTTTTACATTTCATTACTAATGAAGGATCAAATTCTTCTTGTGAATAGATACCACTTTTACTATCGGAAAGAGCTATTATTTTATATCCTTCTTCAAATAAAAACTTTGCTAAGTTATAACCTACATTTCCAAAACCCTGAATAGCAATAGTTAATTTTTTTCTATCCAAATTTAATTTTTTTACTAATTCATTTAGAACTATTGCTCCTCCTTTGCCAGTAGCTTCTTCCCTACCTTCCGACCCACCCATTTGAATAGATTTTCCAGTAAAAGTAGCTCTTAGATAATTTTTATCTAATTTCTCTTTTTTTTCTTGAGTTATTTCCAAATATTTTTCTGTCATCCAATCCATGATTTGGGAATTTGTATTGACATCAGGCGCAGGTATATCTCTCTCTGGACCAATGAAATCAAAAATCATCTTTACATATTCTTGAGAAAGGTTTTTTAATTCATTTTCAGAAAGATTTTTAGGATCTACTTTTATTCCTCCTTTTCCTCCTCCCAGCGGAAGATTAACTAAAGAACATTTTAAAGTCATAATCAAAGCTAAAGTTTTTATTTCATCTTCATTAACTTCAGGAAAAAATCTAATACCTCCCTTATAAGGTCCTAAAAAATTGTTATGTTGTACTCGATAGCCTTCAAAAATTTCTATTTCTCCTTTATCTCTTTTTAATGGAATATTAACCTTTATAACTCTTTGAGGAAATTTTAGAATTTGATAAAAATTTTCAATTTCCTCTTTTCTGTTTGTTAATCTAATTAAAATTTCTTTTACTCTTTCTAATTTTTTTAATGTATCTTCATAAGTCATAATTATTTAATAAAATATTTTTAAATATACTAAATTAAATTTGATAATTTTAATATAACAAAAAAATTCCTTTAAATGGGCTCTCGATTTCTATTAAACCTACTTGAGCATCACTTAAACCACAATAAAGTTTAATTTTATCTATATTAGGATCAACTTCTCCTTCAAATCCTCCAGGGAAAATTACATCTTTTGTTTTTTGGGATTTATATTTCCCGTCAGGAAAATTATCTCTTACAGCTACTATTTTAAAATTAGTAGCTCTTAATTCCTTTGGGTCAAAAATAAAGGTAACAGCATAATAATGAAGATAACCGTTTTTATCTCTGCTACCTATATGAGCTAAAACACATAAGAGACCATTATTTAAATAATAAACATCATTAGTACCTACCCATTCTAATTCTAAAATAGGAAGTTCAATTATTTGTGACTTTCTCCAATCAATTTTTCCCAATTCGCTTAAAGAACTAATTTCTAAATAACCTATTCTACCCCTTCTTTTTTTTCCTATATAAGGACGAGTAAAAACACCTATTTTTTTATTTCCTTCTCTATCTTTAAATTCTACTAATCTGATATCTTTCATTCCTATCGGTCCCTCAGCTATCTTTTTTAAAGAGAAAATATCATCTCCATAATAAAATTCAGTTCTAATTATCCATTTATTACGCTTAGGTTTTTCTAAAACTCTTACCGCTGTAAATAAAATTTTTCCATCTATTATAGTTATTGCTGGATCTTCTAATTCAATATTTGATAATAGCCATTCAACTCTTCTCCAAATGCCATTTTCTAATACAAAAGGATAAACTCTCGATTCATCTTTTTGAGTATTTTCTACTCTCGCTAAAATATATTTCCTTCCATTAATTTCAAAAGGTCTTGAGGGATTATAAACACTCTCATCTGGTCGATGTTCAAATTCTAATATTATACCCTTAATTAAATTTTCTTTTCTAATATGAATATTTTCTATATTCATTTTTGACAGTTAGGACAATAAAAAGTACTTCTATTATTTATTTTAATTCTTTTAATTTTACTTTGACATTGATAACAATTTTCGTTTTCTCTTTGATAGACAAGAAAATGTTCTTGATAACTTCCCTTTTGTTGATTTGGTTTCAAATATAATCTTGAACTACTACCTTCATATTTAATAGCTTTTTTGATAATTTTTTTTATAGCGAAAAATAATTTTTTTATTTCTGAATCTTTCAAATCGTTAGTTTTTTTCAAAGGATTAATTTTAGCTAAAAATAAGATTTCACTGGCATATATATTTCCAATACCTGATATCTTTTTTTGATTCATTAAAAAAGATTTAATATTTTGTTTAGACTTTTTAAATAATTTCTGAAATTTTTTAAAACTTAGATCAAAAATGTCAACTCCAATTTTATCCATTTCTTTTTTAAGTTCATCTTTTTTTATTATTTTTATCCAAGCAAATTTTCTTAAATCATTTAAAAATAAATAACCCTTATTAAGCTTGAAAACTATTCTTAAGTATTTTAAATTTTCCCTTTTATTTGAATAAATTAATTGACCTGACATTTTAAGATGAATAATTATAGAATAATCATTATTTAACTCTATCACTAATAATTTCCCTTTTCTTTTTAATGATTTAATTTTTTTACCTAAGATTAATTTTTTCTCTCCTCTTAATGAATTTTTGTTAAAAACTTCAATAACTACAATTTTCTTATTTAAAATTAATTTTTCTAAGTATTTTTTTATTGTTTCTACTTCAGGAAGCTCTGGCATTTTTAAATTATAATTTATACTTAAAATGAACCTTTCGTCAGATAAAAATCATAAAAGTCTATTTATAATAGTTTTCCTTTTGATAGATTTAATAATTTTTGTTATTTTGATATTTTATTTTTTAAAAGTAATTGACAAAAAATTACCCGAAGACATCCTTATTTATAAGATTAAAAAAGAAATTTTAACTAATATTTCTGATTGGAAATATGAACAATTAAACAATATTAGAATAGCAAAAAATTTGAATATTTATAACGATGAGAATCAAGAACTATTAGTAGATTTGGTAGGATTAAGTGGTGCAGCGGTAAATATTTATTTTCTTTTTAAATTAGAAAATAATCAACCCAAGTTAATTAAATTTAAAATGAAGGATGGCAAAATTAATAATTTTTATCTTTCTGAAGGTTCAGGTGGAGCAGGTAGGTATGGTTTTTCTTATAGAATTTTTGAAAAAGAAGGAATAGTTTATCAAGGAAGTTATTTTGCTTATGGTACTAATGATGATAATTGTCAAGTTAATACCTACATTTATAATAAAAGGGAAAATATTTTAGAATATAATGAAGAATTTTCTAAAAAATATCAGAAAGAATACTGTCAAAAAGTTTGTGTTAGTATTCCTGAAGAAATCAGAAATTATTTTTTAAATATATGCCAATAGTTGAAAATAAATCACTAGGAAAATTTAAGTGGTATTCAAATGAAAATATTTTTAATAACTTAATTAGATTATTTAAATTTTCACCTTCAAGTTTTATATCAATTTTGATTATTAATTTTATTCCTCTTTATGGTTTTATATTTTTAAATTGGAATTTTGTTTTATTTTTATTCTATTATTGGTTAGAAACATTCTTTATTGGTATTTTTCATTTTTTGAAATTAACTAAGATTAAAATTTATAATAAAAATCCTGATAAATTTTTTATCCCAATTAAACCTTTTGAATTTTTTTTAATTATTTTGGATTTTTAATAGGTTACTCTTTATTTATTTATATCATAATACGTTTTTTAAATTTAGAAATAGATTTTAATCAAGTGTTAATTTATTCAATCTTTTATTTAATTATATATTCCATTAATTTCAAACTTAATTTTTTGAACAATAAAAGTTATGAGAATATAAATTTTGATAAATACCTATCTATTCCTTATAATAGAGTTTTTTATATCCATGTTATTCTGATTATAATTGTCATTCCGATAATTTTTGATTGGTTAGCAAATTATTTATTTTTATTGATGGTAACAATATTTAAATTTTTTCTTGATTTTATCTTCTATTTTAGAGAAATCAGTGCTTAAGGGTCAATAATGGTTAGTAAAAATAAATTTTCTCTAAAGTTAACAAAAATTATTAAAAAATACTATCAGGGACTGATATCAATTTTTATAGCTAACTCAATCCCTCTTTTTGGTTATCTTTTTTTTGAATGGAATATTTTTGAAGTTTTGTTTTATTATTTAGTTGAAACAATAGTAATTTCTATTTATTTTATTTTGAAAATAATTAAAAGATGGAGATATGAAAATATTTCTTTTAAAGAAATATTTTACCAACTTCATTTTTTCTTAATTTTTATGTTCATATATTTTTTCTTTTTCTTCTTCTTTTTATTTGGCTGGATAGCAGCTACTAAACCTTCACCATCTCCAGACGGTTTTAAAAATTTTTTAATTAATCAATTTTTTCTTCCTTTCATTATCTATTTTTTTAGTCATGGTATTTCTTATAAAATCAATTTTATTGATAAAGAAGAATATAAATTGACAAAGATTAATTTATTGGTTAACAATATTTGGGGAAGAGTGATTTTTATTTTTCTTTCATCTTCAATCGGAGTTATTCTAACTTATGGTCATAATTTAAATTTCTTGTCTTTTTTTTCTATTTTTTTAATAAAAACATTTTTTGATTTTTATTTTCATTTAAAAGAAAGAAAAATAAGTTATCCTAATTTTTGATATAATTTTTAGAATGTTCAATAAGATATTTTTTTTATTTTTTTTATTTCTTTTAACCACTTTAACTTTTGGAGCCGAAAAAAATTATTTTTTGAAAATTTTTAACGAAAATCCACAGCAAGGGGATATTATAATAATTACTTTGAGTTTAAAAAATGATTTAAATATTAAAGAAGTATTATTAGGAAAAGAAAAAATAAATTTTATAAAAATAGATAACAACAAATATCTTTTTTTTATCGGAGTAAATCCCAGAAAAAAACCAGGAAATTACAAAATTTCCATTTCTCTCAATAACAATCAAAATATTGAAAAAATAATTAAAGTAAAAAAAAGAGATTTTCCTATTACGGAATTAAAAACTACCCCTCAATTAGAAAAGAAAGGTTATACTCCTAATAAGATAGTTAGTAATTTGAAAAATGAAAATAGGATAATTAATGAAATCACAGCCAAATTTGAAGAAGAAATTTATTTCAGTGAAAAATTTATTTATCCCTTAAAAAAAGTAATAAATGTCGGTGATTATGGTAATATTAGAAAAAGAGGCAATTATGAAGTTCAACATTTAGGAGTTGATTTAGATGGTAAAATAGGTGATTCGATTTATTCTATTAATAATGGTAAAATAGTTCTAGCCAGAGATTTTAATAATTATGGTAAAACAATTGTTATTAATCATGGAGGGGGAATTTATTCTTTATATTTACATCTTAACAAGATTAAGAAAAAGGAAGGTGAATTTGTTAAGAGAGGGGAAATTATTGCTGAATTAGGAAATTCGGGTTATTCTTTAGAACCTCATCTTCATTTTTCAATTAGAATTAATAATGAAAAAATTGATCCTTTAAAATTTATCAATCTCTTTAATAATTTTTGGGAGCAAAACAAAAATTTTTTTACGGATAATAATTCATTAAAAGATAAAAGTCTAAATTTTAAAAAATTCCCTTTGGAAGCAAATATTTATTACTTTCTAAAAGATATTTATTGGGGGTTTAAAAAATACCATGGGAAAAGAAAAATAGACACGATTATTATTCATTCTTCTTATAATACTTTTGATGAAGATCATTATAATATTGATAAAATTATTGAAATTTATAAGCAATATGGAGTAAGTGCTCATTATTTAATAGATAGAGAAGGAAAAATTTACAGATTAGTAGAAGAAAACGATATTGCTTATCATGCCGGTAAAAGTAGAATGCCAGATGGAAGAAGTGAGGTTAATCTTTTTTCAATAGGGATAGAACTAATTTATCATAAAAATGAATCACCTAATGAGCTTCAATACCAAAAGTTGAATGAATTGATTAGAGATATTAAAAAAAGACATAATATTAAATATATTTTAGGACATAAGGATATAGCTCCTGAAAGAAAAGATGATCCCTGGAATTTTGATTGGAATAGAATTGAAAGATAAAAATTAATTATTATTTTGATTTATTTTTAATTTTATCTAAAAATTTTTTGAAGATATCCTTCACTTCTTTTAAATTTCTATATTTCACAACTTCAACATTAGGATTGCCAGCTATCATTGCTGATAAACTTTTACCCTTAATTTCTCTATACAAACATAAAACTGGTTTTTTATCTTCGAATTTACCTATTTCATAACCAACACCCAAACTTGGTTGAGTAACTTCTGCTACAATTAAATCTGATTCTCTTAACCATTTTTGATCTCGTTTATAAATTTTTCTTTCTGATAATCGTCTTTCACCCATAACATTTAACTTTTTATCTCCTACATGTTCGGTTAATACTTTTCCATATTTATTTAAAATTTTTATAATTTCAAAATAAATCTTTTTATCTCTTCTTCCTCCTCTAATTGAACCAGCAAAATATATTTTCATTTTTATTTAACTTCTTTTAATAACCAATTTAAATATTCTTTATTGGCTTTAGATATTTTAATTTTTAAAATACA
>JANXCM010000021.1 GCA_025060085.1 Patescibacteria group bacterium | reverse complement strand
CCACTATCTTAAAATAGTGGGGCACGGAGGACATCTGGCACCTTGGCAGTTCTATAAATTATTATAAAAAAATTAAAATTTTTTGTCAAGATCAAAATTATCTAGTTTTAAAAATTTAAAAATTTATTTATTATTTTAATCAAACGACTTAAAATTGGAAATTTATTTTAAATATTATTAAAATTTATATTAAAATAGAATTTATTGAATGCGGCGGTAGTTCAGTTGGCAGAACGTCTGCCTTCCAAGCAGAAGGTCGCGGGTTCAAATCCCGTCCGCCGCTCAATATAAAATAAAAGGTTTAGTAAATTAAGATAAAATCCCTATTTTTTATTTTTTATTTTTTTGAATTTTTTAAAAATAAAAGGACTAAAAGGATACAAAAATTTGATGTAGTATAAAGTTAAAATAGAATAGATTTTTTGGTTCATATTTAAAATAAATTTTTTACTTTAAATTTTCAAAATACCTAAAAATATAATAAAGTAATTAAAAATCCCACTTCTATATTAAAGTAAGGGAAAAAATTCTCCTTTAATCCATAATATTATAATTATATAAATCATAATAATAACTATTTACCAATAATATTACCTTTTTTAATTAAAATTAAAATAAATTCTAATTATTTTTAAATACCAACAAAAAATTTAAAATACAAAAATTATTATGCAAATTTAAAACCCCCGCCATTGAGGAAAAAATATGAAGCGGGGGTTAAGGGATGTTTAGGTAAGGTGTTTTTACGTCTGCCCTGGCAGAGGTCTCCAGATTCGACCTCTGCATGGATTGCCCGCACAATCTCGTCGTGTAGCAACATGCCTTTGATTAATTATTCTCGCTACTCTTACCGTTGTGCAGTCAATTCCAAGGGCAGGCTCCCAGCATCTATAAGTCACTTGGAGTACCTCGTGTCTTCTCCTGTGATTGCACCAGCCGAAGGGTAAAGGTCGAGGACACGCTTGCATACGCGAAGAACACCGCTCGCAGTGTATCACCCATTGCCGTCTTACTTCACCCCATACACAGCCTGTTGGGTCACAAATTCCGCTCAAAGGGGACTGGGGTCTTACTACATCTATGTTACACCTTTCACTACCGGGAGGCGGAGGCGGGCCTGATGGAGAAAAGGTAATTTCTTGATTATTTCTCCACACCTCCGTCGGGATGACAGGAATAAAAATTCCCGCCAACTCAGCTAGGTAACTTTCCACCCCTTTTACTTCATCTAGATAAAGGGGGGAAAGAAAGATCCAACCGTATGCTGTTAAAACAGCCCAAATAGAATTTTCACTATCCAATACGATATGGTAGTTACACCCCATTGGGCCGTTCGGCTGCTCAGCATACGGTTCATGACTAATGGGACATTCAGAACGCCCTTCTTTAAGGGCGACGTAACACTCTCGTATGCCTTCCCTGGTATTAAGAAGTAATATGATTGGATCTTCCTGATCCGAAGCAAGTTGCGCCGTTTGAGCACTAAGCCTAGGAAATAAACTCACACAAGACGCTACCAATAGCAGCCCTATTACCAAAATAAACCGTCTCATTGGTCTCCTCCTCGTTTGTAGTCACAGCATAAAGCTGTGCTACTTTTATTATATAACACTAAAAATAAATTTGTCAAGAGTTAAAAATTTATTTATAAAATTATAAATTTTAATATTAGATACAATTTTTTTTAAAAAAAAATCAGTAAATAAAAAAAATAAATAAAATTTAAAACCCCCGCCATTGAAGGAAAAAGGTGTTGGCGGGGGTTGTCCAATGAGGCAAATATGTTTTATTTTAAATTATAAAATTATCTTTGTCAATATCAACCTTATTTGAATATAGATAATATAATAATATTAAAATTTTTTATTAGGATAAGTTAAAATTAAATTCAAATCTTTATTTTATTTATATTTGACTTTTGTTTAAAGCATTTTTATAAAGTTATTAAAATATTTCAATAATCTGATATAATTTTTAAATTTAAATACTTATAATAAAAGTTTATTTTATTGAAATGATATTTTTATGGGAAGGGTGCCGGAGTGGTTTAACGGGACGGCCTGGAGAGCCGTGCCCCTTCACCGGGGGCTCGTGGGTTCGAATCCCACCCCTTCCGAATAAATAGACTTTTTTAACGATATTATTTTAAAAATTTTTAAAAAATTAAAAAGTATAAATGCATAAAATAAGGCAAAATTTTTTTAAACAACTACATAATTAACTGGAGGGGTGGCAGAATGGCTAATGCGCTGGTCTTGAAAACCAGTGGCCCTTGTGGCCTTGTGGGTTCGAATCCCACCCCCTCCGAATGATTAATTTTTATTAAAATTTAATAATAAAATAACAATTATACTATTATTGGAAATTTAAAATTTTTTAATTATGGCAAATCAATATTTCAAGATTAAAAAAAATGAGAGGGAATATTGAATTTAGGCAAGCTCAAGAAGTAATTTTTCCTAACCTTACTTATATAGAAGGAAATTTAGATATTCCCTTAGCTAAAATTTTACAAATGAAAAATTTAGAAATAATAACTGGTAGTTTAATAGGTAATAATTTAATTGAATTGAAACTTAGAAAATTAAGAAAAATAGGAGGAAGTTTAATAATTCCTAATCTAAAAAATACTGAATTAAAAAATTTAGAAATTGTTGAAGGGGATCTTAATATTTCTCAAATGTTTCACACCTATGATTCTTTCCCTAAGCTTAAAAAAATAGGAAGAAATTTAATTTTAGAAAAAAATGGTAATTTTGATTTTCAAAATTTAGAAACTATAGGTGGAGATGTGCTTCTTTCAGAAAGAAATCCAAGAAAAAAAAGAGATCAGAGAAAAATTAGAAAGAATGAAACAGAGTGGTCGATTGGTTGGAAGTATCATTATAGAAGAATAAATATTATTAGTTGGGGAAATGTTAATAATCAAAATAGGTGGAGGGAAAGAAATTAATCTTGAGTATATAGCTGAGGATTTAAAAAAATTTAGTAATGAAAAAATAATTATTGTTTTAGGAGCAAATTATTATCGTAATGAATTAGCTAAAAAATTAAATATTGAAATAAAAATTATTGAATCGGAAAGTGGTTATAAAAGTGTTTATACTCATCAAGATGTTATCGATTTAATGTTGATGACCTATGCTGGCTTGCAGGCTAAAAAATTAAGCGCTCTTTTAATAAAAAACGGAATTAAATCTATTAGTCTTTGCGGAATAGATGGAAAATTAATCCTAGCTAAAAGAAAAAAAAATTTAACAGCTAGAATAGAAAATAAAGTTAAATTAATCACTGACAACTATACGGGGAAAATAGAAAAAATTAATAAGAAATTAATTGATTATTTTTTAGGAGAAAATTATGTAGTTATTCTTACCCCTCCAGCTATTAGTGAAGAAGGTGAAATTTTAAATATTGATAATGATCAAGTTATTTACCACCTTACTCAGATTTATCAACCTGAAAATATAATTTTTCTTATTGAAGCACAAGGTATCCTTTACAATAAAAATATAACTGAAAGTTTAATTCCTACTTTAAAATTATCAGAATTAGAAGATTTAATTAAAGAATCAGAAGATTACGGATTTCAAAAAAAACTTTTAAATATAAAAAAAATATCTGAACTAAAAAGGAGTAAAATTATTATTGCCGATGGCCGATATCAAAATCCTATTTCTAAGGCTTTAAATAATATTGGAACGACTATTATTTATGAATAATTACATTCTTAATCTTTATCTTGAAAGAAATTTAGAAATTGTGGAAGGAGAAAATTGCTATCTTTTTGATGATAAAGGGAACAAATATTTAGATTTTATGTCTAATTATGGAGTTAATATTTTAGGATATAAAAATAAAGAAATAGAATCTGTTATTAAAGATCAACTTTATAAATTATTTAATCTTCATGGTAGTTTTGGAAATAAAATTAGAGATGAATTAGCAAAAAATTTATTAGAAAAATGTCAGATGGTTGGTAGGGTATTTTTTTTAAATTCAGGAGCAGAAGCTATTGAAGCAGCTTTGAAGTTTGCTATCTATTCTACAAATAAAAAAGAAATTATTTCTATGAAAAATAGTTATCACGGTAAAACGCTTGGTGCTCTCTCTCTAACTTTTGGTGAAAAATACCGTAAAGGAATTGAAGAATTTTTAATTAAGGTTAAATTTGTTGAATTTGGTAATTTAGCTGATTTTGAAAGAAATCTTACTAAAAATACTGGGGTGGTGGTAATAGAACCAATTCAGGGTGATGGTGGAATTAATCTTCCTCCAGATAATTATTTAAAATCACTTTCAGAAATTTGTCGAGAAAGAAATATTATTCTTATTGTTGACGAAATTCAAACTGGTTTTGGACGAACAGGAAAATTTTTAGCTAGTCAACATGAAAATATTTATTCTGATATTATCTGTTTGGGTAAAGGAATGGCTAATGGTTTACCATTAAGTGCTGTTTTAGTTTCCGAAAAAATAGCAATTAGAATTCCTAAATTTTTTCATACTTCTACTTTTGGAGGTAATTTAATTGCTTGTCGAATATCTTTGAAAATTTTAGAAATTTTGGATGATAATTTTTTAGAAGAAATTAAAAGTAAAGGACATTATTTAATCGAAAAATTAAAAAAAATAAATAATGACCTTATAGTTGAAATCAGAGGTAAGGGTTTAATAATTGGTATTGAAGTAAAAGAAAAGAGAACAGAAATTTTAAAAAGACTTCAAGAAAATTTTATCTTGGCCATTCCTGCTGGCGAAAATGTTATCAGGCTTCTACCTCCTTATATTATCAGCGAGAAAGAAATCAATCACTTTGTTGAAATTTTTCAAAAAATTATTAATAGTGTTTAAAAAAATAAATATGTGTAGATTTTTAATAATATCTTCAAAAGAAGAATTTCAAATAAAAGATTATTTGTATCCATTTTCTAAAATGTGTGAAAATAGTTTCACTCCTGATGGAGATAGACAAAAAGATGGTTGGGGATGTTTAACTAGTAAGCAGTTTTATAAATCAATTCAACCTATTTGGAAAGAGAAAAATATTTTTGATATTTTTTTAAATGACAATCTTTTCATTGCCCATTGTCGTTCAGCTTCAAATAGTATTATCGATTTGGAATTTAATCAACCTTTTATAAAGGATAGCTTAGTCTTTGTTTTCAATGGCCTTCTTAAGGGAGTAAAAATAGATATTGAAGGTAAAATTGGCGCTCAAAAATTATTTAATCTAATCTTAGATTTCTATAAACGAGAAAAGAGTAATTTTTTAGAAAATTTATATCAATATATCTTACAAAATTCCGAATTTATTGTAGGAATGAATATTGGTTTAATTGATCTCTCTTTAAAAAGAATTTATCTTATTTCTGTTTATCATCAACACAAAGATTATTTCCAATTAAATCTTTTTGAAGAAGAAAATTTAATCATTATCTCTTCCGAAGAGTTTGCTAATCTAAATTTCCAAAAATTGCCTTCACCTTCACTTCTTACTCTTGATTTAAAATAAATTGATTTATATAATTTTTAACACTTTAAAAAATTATCTTTTGAGTCGGTTATTAAGATTTAATGAAAATAAAAAAATAAAAATGTTCAACGCAAATTGTCCTATTTGTGGTTCTCAAATAAATTTTTCTACTTTACCTGAAGAAAATGAACTTTTAAATTGTGGAAATTGTAACAACAGATTAGTCACTAAAAGTGTTATCGGAAATGAAATAATTTTAGCTGAAGCACCAAATATTGAAGAAGATTGGGGAGAATAATATGATTACACTAATATATCAATTACTAAGAGAAGATGAAAAATTTATTATAGAATCAGCAAAAAAATTAAATATCGAACTTAATTTACTTTCTGCTGATAAATTAATTTTAGATCCCAGAAATTTTCAATTTAAAGATAAACTCATTTTGAATCGTTGTCTTTCCCAATTTATCGGCGATCAAATAACTCATTTTTTTGAAACCTTTAATATCAAAGTAATTAATAGTTTGGAAGTTAACCATCTTTGCTCTAATAAATTTATTACTTCGCTTTTTTTAATTAAAAATAATATTCCTACTGTTCCATTTTTAGTTTTTTTCCATGAAGAAATGATTGACAAAGTAAGTCAAATCTTAGAAAACTATCCTCTTGTTCTCAAACCTATTTATGGTTCATGGGGTAGATTGTTAGCTAAAATAAATGATCGTGATGCTTTTGAAGGAATAATTGAACACAAAAAAAATCTTTCTTCTCCTTATCATAATATTTTTTATACAACAAAATTTATTGAAAAACCTAATCGAGATATTAGAATTACTATTATTGGAAAAAAAATTGTTTCTTGTGTCTATCGAGAAAGTTTTCATTGGATTTCAAATACTGCTCGTGGAGGCAAGATAAAAATATGTAATCTGGATAAAGAATTAGAAAATATTTGCCAAAATTTAATAGAAAAAATTCCTGAAGGAATCTACGGGATTGATGTTTTTGAATATCAAAATGGTTATTTAGTAAATGAATTAAATAACACTGTGGAGTTTAAAAATATTCAAAAAGTGACGGGAGTAAATATTTCGGATGAAATAATTAATTTTTGTTTAGAAAAAATTAACAATGATTAAAGTAAGTATTGTCGGTGGATCAGGTTATGGCGGTGGAGAGTTGTTAAGGATTTTAACTAACCATCCATATGTAGAAATAAATAAGATAACAAGCAAAAATTATATAGGCAAACAAATTTCGTTTATTCATCCAAATCTGAGAAATAAAATCAACAAAGTTTTTTGTTCCTTAGAAGAATTAGAAAAATGTGATTTGCTTTTTATTGCTCTTCCCAATTTAGAATCTATGAAATATATTGAAAAATTTTCTTCATTGGCTAACTATATTATTGATTTAGGAGCAGATTTTAGATTAAAAAATTTGGAACTTTTTGAAAAATATTATCAAACAAAACATTTATCTCCAGATTTGATTAATAAATTTTTATATACTATTCCAGAAATTAATCGTCAAGAAATTAAAAAATATAAATATTTTTCTTGCCCAGGATGTGAAGCTACATCTATTATTTTAGCTCTTTACCCTTTAGTTCAAGAAAAAATAATTAATGAAAAAACAAAGATAATTGCCGATGTTAAAATTGGAAGCTCTGCTGCTGGTTCCAAGCCTTCCCTTTCTACCCATCATCCAGAAAGAAATAGTGTTATTCGCACCTATCATCCCATTAATCATCGTCACGAAGCTGAAATAAAAGAATTTTTAAATCTTAATGTAGAAATCACTGCCACAGCGGTAGAAATAGTAAGAGGAATTTTATCTACCACTCACATTTTTTTCGATGGTAATCAAAATTTAAAAGAAAAAGATATTTGGCAAATTTATTTTAAATACTATCAAAATGAACCATTCATTAGAATCATAAATCAAAAAGAAGGTCTCTATCGTTTACCAGAACCTAAAATTTTATGGGGAACAAATTATTGTGATATCGGATTCAAGATTAATGAAGAAACTAAAAGATTAGTTATCTTAAGCGCTATTGATAATTTAGTCAAAGGAACTGCCGGCCAAGCAGTTCAAATAATGAATATCCTCTTTAATATCGAGGAAAAAACTGGTTTAGATTTTATTGGTCTCCACCCTGTCTAAATTTACCTTCTTGAAAATCTTGAATAGTTTGAATTAAATTTTTATGATTGCTTATTTCTGAATCGTTTTTACTTAAAGGCTGAGAAATTATTCTTATTCCTTTTACTCTATTAAGATTATCATAAATTAATTTGATTTTTAGCCTAAAAATTTTTACTTCATTATCAATTTTTTCTAAAAGATAACATTCATCAAAAATATTCCAAAAACATTGATTATCATTATCCTGATGAGGTGGAATTTCTAATCCACTACTTTTTCCACATATCAAAACACTTTCCCTATAATTTTCAATACTTGTTCTAATTCTAATTAAAAATTTATAAGTTTCAGGAGAAGGTTGAAAATAATCAGAAATACCAAAAATTGATTCCGGAATAGAATAAATTTCATTTTCTTTAACCAAAGTAAAACTTATCATATCTTCATTAATCTCTAAATTTTCTATCCTCCCTTCTTTAACTTCTTTAGGTAATGTCATTTCAAAAGAATCAAAAAGATATGTTTTATCTCTAGGAATTTGAACTATTACCCCGATTTGGCATTTTTGAGGATAACTAATTTTCTCAGGATTAACTATTTCTTTCATTTTTTACTTACCCATTTATTGTTTTTAATATAGAACCTCCATAATTTATCTCTATATTCTTCAGCATAATCTATTCCTATTCTTTTACTTTTCACTATCATATTATTATTAATTTTATCACCATCTACAAAAAATATCTTTTTAGAAGTACAAACATCAATACCCCAAAAACTATTATCTAATTTTAAAAAATTGCAAAGTTTACCAAGTCCATTAGGTTTAATAAATTTAGTAGAATAATAATTAATTGGCTCTAATGCCCTAATAAGGACACATTCAGGATAACCTTCTTTATAGGTTGAAATATTTAATTGATAATAATTTCCATAAACTAAATAGATATAAATATGACCACCTCTTAGATATTCAGCTAAATTTCTATCTGTTATTTTACATTTTGAGCATTTTAAAATTCTTTTTAAAAATATATCCTTGTTATCAAGATAATTTTTAATTCTTTTTAAATTTCTCTTAAATACCCTTATCTTTTCTTTTACCGGTTGAATCTTTTTTGAATAAGCATGAGAAGCTTTGTCTTTAGGACCAATATAAGCTTCAGTTTATACTATTTTCTCTATAATTAATTTTCCTTTATATTTTCTAAAAATATATTTTTCTAATAGGTTTTGAGCAACATTTAGGGTTTTATCAAGAAAAAAATCGAGACCTAAAATTTTCATAATTTATTTAAATAAATAATTAATTAAATAAAAAATATAAAAATTAAAAATTATCCATAATTTATAAATTTATTTTTCAACTTATAATATAATTATTTATACATTATTTATTATTATTATTATTATTATTATTATTATTTTAATATCTAATTATGAAAATAATTTAAAAAAATTAAACAATGATATCAAAAAATAGATTAAATTT
>JANXCM010000020.1 GCA_025060085.1 Patescibacteria group bacterium | reverse complement strand
GAAATTTTAGAAAATTTATCATTAGAAATAATGAGGACTAAAGAATCCATAGAGAATAATTTTAGTACAAAAATAAACTTCGTCTATTTAATAGGAGGTTTAACTTTAGCAAATGGTTTTTTAGATAATTTATCTTCTAAATTACCCAATTTATCTTTAAATATTTATAACCCCCTAGATGGTTTTATTAAAACAGAAGATAAAATAGAAAATAAAAAAATAGGTTCTGTTTTAGTTCATGCTATCGGCTCTTGTCTTAAATTTTTGTTAAGTTAAAATTTAATTTTCAATATTATTTAATTTAGGTTAAAATTAAAATTATGTTAAGACAAATTTGGGAATTAATTCCTCATCGTCTTTTTTATTTTCTTATAGGAGGATTAGTTTTAAGTTATGTGGGGAGTTATATTTTAAATTATCTAACTAATTTTAATAATAGGAAAATATCAGAACTAAAAAGTGAGATTGAAAATATAAAGTCTCAATATTCAGAAAATTTTAGAACAGATTCCTATCAAGCCCTGATGCAATTTCTAAGTTTAAAGTATTTAGTTGATCAAAAAAAATCAATTATTCCTCTTATTCAACAACCTCCTCAATATTTACCTAAATTTCTTAAAATTAATGAAGTTTCTTTTGAAAAAAATAAAAATTACATTAGTTTAAGTGGCCAGGTCGAAGGTTGGTTAAATTATTCTCGTTTAGTGAAATATTTTGAAAAAAACTCAAATATTTTTAAGGAATTTAAAATTAATAGTTTTAGTTTTGATAATTCAACAGGTTTAATTTCTTTGAATATTAGTTTTATTTTTAATCCCCAATGAGGTTATTAGTTAATTTAATTTTTATTATTTTATTTTTTGTTTTATTAAATTCTATTTTTAGTTATTTAATTCCTACCTATCGAAATTATTTAAGTTCAGCTGAAGAAAAAAATAAAGTGGAAAATGAATTATTAGAAACAAAAGCTATTGAAGAACAATTTAAGTTTTTACAATCCAATGAGATCGCCGATATTTTAAAAATTAAAAAGAGTGGTTTTTTAGAATATTTTTTACCTTCAAAATTTATTGATTATGAATTAACAATTTTTATTAATCAACTTTTCTTTTTAGCTGGATTTAAACAACCAAATATTTATTCTTTTAATAAAGAAGAAATTGTTCATCCTGAATTTAAAAAAGCTAAACTTACAAAATTTTCATTTTCTTTTTCTGATAAATCAGATTTTAATAGCCTTTTGAAACTTATTAACACTTTAGAAAATAGTAGTCGTATTTTTGATATAGAATCTCTTAGTCTTAAAAGGTCGGCGGAAGGTAATAATATTGAATTTACTTTTAAAGCTTCTACTTATTATTTTTTACCTTAAAGTAAAATGCAAAAAATAAAAATTAATAATTTTTTTAAATTCAAAGTATTTAATTTAATTTCCTTAATTTTATCTCTTATTATTATCGGATCAATTATTTATGTTGCTTTTTGGGAATTTAATATTTTTAAAAAAGAAATTCAAGTTGCCCCTGATGTGTTGGAAATACAAAAGGAAATTAATTCTTTAAAAAATTTAAATTTTAATCAATTCGCTAGAGAATTGAGCAGCAAATTACCTTCTCCTCAAGTTTTATCTGAACCTACTTTAAGTTCTGATTCTATTGGAAAAAATAATTGGTTTGATTAAAATGAATTTTAATGAATTTTTAAAAGAAAAATTAAAAGAAAAAATTGATAATATTGAAGAAATAATTAGTGAAGCAGAAAAAAATAAAATTTCAATAGAAGAGTATCTTTATCGTTATGGTTTATTGGATGATTATTTTTTAAATTTAAAGTCAACTTTTTTTAATTTACCAATTAAAAATTTTTCCCTTGAAGAGCAAATTCCAGCTGAAATTCTTAATCTTATCTCGGAAGATTTTTCTAAGCAGAGAAAAGTAATTTCTTTTGATAAAAAGGATGATGGTATTTATGTAGGCGTTGTTAATCCCGAATCCCCTTCTTTAACAGAAACAATTAACTATCTTAAATCAATATATAATCAAGAGATTAAGCCTTATATTATTTCTCTCAAAGACTATTTTTTAATTTTCAGGCAATATCATAAATTTTCCGAAACTCTTAAAGAAATTTTGTTTTCTTTGAGAAAAGCCAAACCTCTTATTACTCAAGCTGAAATTGTTAAATTAGAAGAAGAAATATTACCCACTGAAGAGGCACCTATTATTAAATTAGTCCAATCTCTTATTGAAGAAGCTGTTTATCTTCAAGCTTCTGATATTCATATTGAACCTTTGTCTCGAAAATTAAAAATTAGATTTAGATTATTAGGCGATTTAAAAAATATCGCCTATCTTCCAAAAGATTTACATCAACAAATTGTCAACAGAATCAAAGTTTTAGCTAAATTAAAACTAGATGAATCAAGAATTCCTCAAGATGGAAGAATTCGCATTTTTGTTCATGGTCGAGAAATTGATTTGAGAATAGGAATATTTCCAACGGTTGAAGGCGAAAAAGTGGCTATTAGAATTTTGGATCCTTTGGTAGGATTGAAAAAAATTTCCGAATTAGGCATTCTTCATTATACTGAAGATAAATTAAATACAGCCATTAAAAGTCCTTATGGGTTAATTTTAATTACTGGACCAACAGGTTCAGGTAAAACAACTACTCTCTATGCTGTTTTACAAAGTCTTAATAATGAGAAAATAAATATAATTAGCCTTGAGGATCCAGTTGAATATAGATTAGAGGGTATTAATCAATCTCAAGTTAGGCCAGAGATAAATTATACTTTTGCTAGTGGCTTAAGAAGTATTTTAAGACAAGATCCTGATATTATTTTAGTAGGTGAGATAAGAGATTCAGAGACTGCTGAGCTTTCAATTCATGCTTCTTTAACTGGTCACTTGGTTTTATCTACCCTCCATACTAATAATTCTATTGGTGCTATCTCAAGATTAATTGATTTAGGAGTTCAAAAATTTTTATTACCAGAGACGATTAGAATTGTTATAGCTCAAAGATTAGCCAAAAAATTATGTGAATTTTGTCGAAAAGAATTTTCACCTTCGGAAGAAATAAAAAAAATAATATTAGAAAACCTAGGTGATATTGATAAAAATATTCTTTCAGAATTAAAAATAAATTTTTCTAATCTTAAAACCTATCATCCCAATGGTTGTGAAAAATGTAATTTTCGTGGATATTCAGGAAGAAGTGGAATTTTTGAAGTTTTTTTAATGACTGACGAAATAAAATCTTTAATTTATGAAGGTAAACCCTTAGAAGAATTAGAAAATAAATTAAAAGACCAAAATTTTATTAATTTAAGACAAGATGGAATTATTAAAGCCCTATTAGGAATTTTTACCATTGAGGAAGTCTTAAAAATAACTTAAAATTGAAAAAATGGATGATAAATTGAAAAGAATTTTTTATATTGCTTCTCAAAGAAATGCTTCCGATGTTCATATTGTTCCTGTTAAATATCCTACGCTGAGAATTGACGGAGAATTAATTAATTTAAATGAAGAAGGAATAATTTCTTCTCGAGAATCAAAAGAATTATTATTTTCGATGCTCAATGAAGATCAAAAAAATTATCTTTTGAAATACAAAGATATAGATTTTTCATTTAATATTGACGATAAAATAAGAGTAAGAGCCAATATCTATTTTCAAAATAATGGTTTAGCAGGAGCATTTAGACTAATTCCAACAGACATTAAAACAATAGAAGAACTAAATCTACCGCCTATTTTACACGAATTTATAAAAAAAAGACAGGGTTTGATTTTAATTACTGGTCCAGCAGGTGTAGGTAAATCAACTACCTTAGCTGCTTTAATTGACGAAATTAATCATACTAAACCTGTTCACATTATTACTATTGAAGAGCCGATTGAATATATATTTTTGCCAGATTTAGCTTTAATTTCTCAGAGAGAAATACCTCGAGATTCACCTACTTGGCATCGAGCTCTAAGAGCTGCCTTAAGAGAAGATCCTGATATTATTATGATTGGTGAGCTAAGAGATGCTATTTCTATTCAAATTGCTTTGACAGCGGCGGAAACAGGCCATTTAGTTTTGGGAACACTTCATACTAATTCAGCTTCTCAGACTATTGATAGAATATTAGATGTTTTACCGGAAGCTCAAAAAAATCAAGCCAGATTTCAATTAGCTTCAACGCTAATAGGAATTATTTCTCAAAGATTAGTCAATAGAACAAAAGGGGGAAGAATTCCTGCTTGCGAGGTATTAATTGCTAACCCCGCAGTAAAAAATTTAATTAGAGAAAATAAAGTTTATCAAATAGATTTAGTGATTGAAACTAGTCTTGAATCAGGTATGTTTACTTTAGAGAGATCATTAGCTACGCTGGTTAACTTAGGAGAGATAACCCTCGAAAACGCTTTTAATTATTCTATTAATCCTGAAAGATTAAAAAACTTATTAAAATAATTTTCTTTTAAAATGAAATTTGAATTTCGAGGTTTTGATCGCGATGGTAATTTTAAAACAGGAATAATTGAAGCAGAAACTCAAGAACAAGCTGTAAATCTTCTTCAAAATCAAGGAGTGGTTGTGACTTATCTTAGTAAACCTTCGGTACCTAAATTCTTAGTATCCTTCGGAAAAATTTCTCTCTTAGATTTAGCTTTCTTTTGTCGTTCTTTTAATTTTTTATTAAAATCAAAAACACCCATTGATGAAGCCGTTAAATCACTTTCTTATCAAGTAAATAAGCAAAATTTTAAAAATATTTTAGAAGATGTCTATCAAGAAATTATTGCCGGCGTACCTCTTTCAGAATCTTTAGCTAAACATACTGAAACTTTTCCTTCTTCGATGACTAAATTGATAAAAATTGGTGAAATATCCGGTAAGCTCGAAGAAGTTTTTGAAAATTTGGCCAACCATTTTGAAAATCAACATAAACTACTTACAAAGGTGATTCAATCACTCTATTATCCAGCAATTGTTATTTTAATTTTTATTGCTACTATAGGTTTTATCTTTTTTAATGTTATTCCGCAATTAAGTAAAATTTTCATTGAAAATAATATTCCTCTACCTAAAATAACTCAAAACTTTTTAAATATTTCCAATTTCTTTTTTAGCTATTGGTACTATCTCTTAGTCGGATTAATAATATTTGTATATTTTTTAATAGAATTTTTTAGAAGTGATGAAGGAAAATTATTACTATATAACTTTTTCAGTAATTTTCCCATTGTAGGACCTCTTTTGAAAGAAATTTATATTATTTCCTTTTTAGAATCATTAATATTTCTAATTAAAGGTGGTTTGCCTCTTTCTGAAAGCCTAGAAATCGTTTCTCAAAGTATCACTAACCCTTATTATAAAAATGCTATTACACATCTTTCTGAAGAAACCAAAAGAGGTAAATCTGTTTCTGAAAGTATTAAAATTTTTCCTGACCTTTTTCCTCCTTTTGTTGTTCAATCTTTTGCGACTGGCGAAAAAACAGGTGAATTAGCTAATACTTTAGCTACTATTTTAGAATATTATAATTTAGAAGTTAATAATCGAACAGCTAATCTAAGTGAAGCTATTCAGCCTCTTATTATAATTATTTTAGCTATTGGTTTAATTTTTATTGAAGCATCTTTGATTATTCCTATTTCAGAACTAACTAAAACTATTCGTCAGTTTTAGTTATCCACAAATATTATTTTGATTTTTTTTATATTTTGTATAATATTTTTATTAGTCAGAATTAAAAAGTTATATTTTAATTTAGGTCGTTTAATTAAAGATTTTTTTAATTAAATTTAATTTAAAAAATTATTTTTTTAAAATTTAAAATAATTAAAAAATGAAAAAAATAAAAAAAATTCAATTAAAAGCTTTTACTTTAGTCGAATTAGCAGTTGTTCTTCTAGTTATTGGTATTTTGGCTGGTCTTTTTCTTAGTAATATAGGAACATTTACTTCAGGAGCAAGGGATACTAGAAGATTAGGAGACTTAAGAAATGTAGCTGCTTATTTGACACAATATTACCTAAAAACAGGTACATTTATAGCTACAACGGCAACAGGACCTGATTGGAATAATGTTTTAGCTCAAGAATTAGTTAATAAAGGAGTTTTAACTTCAAGGGATCAATTACCTCAAGATCCGAGTGGAGGAATTAATAGTTATGGCTATTATGCTTGTAGAATAGGATCTGCACCAACTGGAAGCACTTATATTTTAACAGCAAATTTAGAGGCGGCAACCAGTGAGGTAAATATTTATAAAGGTTCAGGTAATCCAGTAAATTTAACATGCCACGGAAACGTTCCTGTTTGTTTTCCTACTAGCACCGTATATTGTTTAATTGGAAGATAAAAACTTATTATTCTTTTAAAGCATAATTCTCTAAAATAAATTAATATTAAATGTTCTATTTTATTGTTGGTCTTTTTTGGGGTAGTTTGATAAATAATATCGCTTATCGTCTTGTCCGAAATCAAAATTTCATTTCTGGTTCTTCCAAATGTGATTATTGCCAAAAAAAATTAAATTGGTACGAACTTATTCCTGTCATAAGCTATATTATTCAAAAAGGGAAATGTCGAGGTTGTGGTAAAAAAATTTCTCTTCGTTATCCGCTGACAGAAATTTTTACCGGTCTTTTTACCTATAAAATTGCTGAAAAAACTTTTCTTCTTTCTAACTTTAGTCTTATAAACTTTATTTTCTTTTTATATTTTTTATTAATTACTTCTCTAATATTTATTATAACTCTTTACGATTTAGAAACTTTTTATATTGAAGAAAAAATTATCTATTTTGCTATTTTTGCTTGGTTGATATTTATTTTAATTTTCGGGTATTTTAATAATTTTCCCAAGATAGATTTTACCGATAATTTAAACTACCTAATTTATTTACCTCAACTAACCACGAAAGATTATGCTTTAAATAGATTATATTTTTCCTTTATTTTTGCTTTGGCGGTAATAATTCTTTTTATTCTCACTTTAGGTAAGGGAATTGGTTTAGGTGATTCTAAAATTTTATTTATTTTGGGATTATATTTTAATTTTGGTGATCTTCTTCTTTCCCTTTTAGTTACCATTTTTATTGGTGGACTTTTTAGTTTTTTCATCCTATTAAAAAATAGAAAATTAAAGCAAACTATTCCCTTTGGACCATTTATTTTTATTGGTTTATTTATTACTATTTTGTTAGGAGAAGAGTTAACAGAAATGCTATTTAGTAAATTTTTGATTTAATTTAAAAATTTTATTTAATTTAAAATAAAATAAATTTCATTTTTTAAATTTTTATGTTATAATACTTCTGTCTTTAAAAATTTAAAAACTTGCTAAATAATTAATTCTTTTATTTTTATTTATTATATGGAAAAGAATAATTTAGTTATATTTTTATTTTTTATTTTAGGTTTAATTAGTTTATTTTTTGTCATTGATAACTCAATGTTGGAATTTAAATTCGGTTTAGATTTAGCTGGGGGTGTAGTTTTAACTTATGATGCTGATTTAAGTCAGGTTAAAGGAAGTGATCAAAAAGGAATTTTAGCAGCGGTAAAAGATTTGATAGAAAGAAGAATTAACACTTTAGGCATTGCAGAAACAAATATTAGCTACAGCCAATCAGGAAGATTAATTGTTGAGATACCAAATATCAAAGATCCCCAAGAAGCAATCTCTCTTATTGGCCAAACACCTTTTTTAGAATTTAGGATTCCTCAAATTATCGGCACACAAACAAATTTTATTCCCTCTGAATTAACTGGCCGTTACCTTAAAAGTGCTGAAGTAAGATTTGATCCTAATACTGGTTTGCCAGTAGTAGCTTTAAAATTTGATAGTGAAGGAGCAAAAATTTTTGAAGAATTAACCAAAAAATACCTCAATCAACCAATAGCAATTTATCTTGATGGTCAACCTATTTCTGTGCCTAATGTTAGACAAATTATTAGTGGCGGTGAAGCAATAATTGAAGGTAATTTTAATTTAGAAGAAGCGAGAAAATTAGCTGGTAATCTTCAACAAGGAGCATTACCTGTACCTCTTAAATTAATAGGTATAAATCAAATTGATCCTGCTCTAGGGGTTAAATTTAAAGAATTTGCTCTTAAAGCAGGTATTATTGGTTTTTTCTTAGTTTTAATTTTTATGATTTTCTATTATCGGTTACAAGGAATTATTGCTTCGATATGTTTGATTATTTATATTATTTTTAATCTTTTTATTTATAAACTTTTCGGAGTTGTTTTGACATTAGCTGGGATAACTGGATTGATTTTATCAATTGGTATGGCGGTAGATGCAAATATTTTAGTAGCCGAAAGAATAAGAGAAGAGTTAAAAAGAGGATTAGAAATTAAAGAATCAATTATTAATGGTTTTAATCGAGCGTGGGCATCTATTCGCGATTCAAATATTACTACTATTATCTCCACGCTTTTAATTTATTTTCTAACTACCTCTTTTGTTCGTGGTTTTGCTCTTACTCTTTCCATAGGAGTGATAACAAGTATAATCACCGCCTTTTATTTAACGAGAATTTTAACGTTGAAATTTCATAATGTTTAATTAAAATTTAATTTTTTTGATAATATGACAGGCAAAGTAATTAGTAAAGAAGTTTATGAAAAATTAAAAGCAGAATTAGAAAGATTAAAAAGGATAGAACGTAAAGAAATTGCTGAAAAAATTAAAACCGCTAAAGAATTTGGCGATTTAAGTGAAAATGCTGAATATCAATCAGCATTAGAAGAGCAGAAAAAATTAGAAAGGAGAATTTTTGAATTAGAAAATTTATTAAAAACAGCCAAGGTTATTAAATCAAAACCAATAAAATCAGATAGAATCAATATCGGTTCAGAAGTTGAAGTGATCAATTTAGAAAATAAAAAATCTATTAAGTTAACTATTGTTGGTTTTGGTGAATCTGATCCCCTAAAAGGTAAAATTTCTTCTGATTCACCAATGGGAAAATCTCTGTTAGGGAAAAGAGTGGGAGAAGTAGTTGAAATTCAGGTGGGGAATAAAAAATCTAAATATAAGATTAAAAAAATTAACTAAGTTTTACTATTCTCAATCAATCTCAAAAATTCTTTCTCATCTAAGATTTTTATT
>JANXCM010000001.1 GCA_025060085.1 Patescibacteria group bacterium | reverse complement strand
TTTAGTGATCATATCTTATAAAGTGGGACTCAAACGAACACAACCTATAAAAAAAGTTAATTTAACACTAAATAGTTTTAGTGATCATATCTTATAAAGTGGGACTCAAACTTTTATTTGCCGTCTTAAAATTAAATTTGTTAATTCTGTTTTGAAGTTTTAGTGATCATATCTTATAAAGTGGGACTCAAACATTAGATATTTTTCAAAACCGTATTGATAAATTTAATTTGAAAACGGTTTTAGTGATCATATCTTATAAAGTGGGACTCAAACATTGATCTAGCGAGAGGAGCAGAATTAGAGAGTTGCGTTTTAGTGATCATATCTTATAAAGTGGGACTCAAACTTCTGAATTCCAAACATGGATATGATTACAATTCAATTTTTGTTTTAGTGATCATATCTTATAAAGTGGGACTCAAACTTAAATTTTGTTTTGAAAAAATCAAGGGCGAAAATAAGTTTTAGTGATCATATCTTATAAAGTGGGACTCAAACATGGAGAAATACCATATTTAGCAGAGTAATAAAGGAGATAATACGTTTTAGTGATCATATCTTATAAAGTGGGACTCAAACAGCGAATTTATGATTTTTTATTAGTGATTATAAAAAGAAGATAATTTTTATAAAACATATTTATTTTAAAATTATAAGATATAATCTATTCTTTTTCAAGATATAAGGTATTATTTTTTTGTCCACTTAAACATATTTTTTATTAATTTTCTTTTCAATTCCCCTAGGCTATAAAAATTAACTTTGAATAAAAACTTTAATTATACTTATAATAAAAAGATACTCAATTATCACATTATAACGTATTTAGAATCTATAATACTTTTATATCCGTACCTTTTTATTTGTTTTACAAGATGTGGTTTTATTTTATAAATTGTTATTTTACAATTTCTTCTTTTTCTAAAAAAACTATTTACTTTAAGATCTGAAATTAGATTTTCATAAGATTCATCATTGAGCTCAAATTCAAAAACAGAATACTGAACTCTTTCACCAAATTTTTCGAGTATGTTTACCAATTTACGCCGAATACTATTGTCTGAAATATCATAAGAAATGATGTACCTCATATTGATCCAATAAAGTTTAATGGTTCATATTCATTAATATCGCCCACTAAATATTTAGCAAAATTTCTTATCTGTCTTAAGGATAGTTCTGAAAGAGTATATGAATTTTTTAATGATTTAACATAAAATTTTTTATTAAACCACCAATCCATCCATTTTTTTACGAAAAAGTATTGTTTATTTCTTTTTAAAATAAATATTCCGTGATAATTTTCAAAATATTCTTTTTTTATTATTTTCTTATTCAGTAAATTTAAAATAAGCTTATCTACGGCCAATGGCCTAAATTCTTCCATAAGATCTAAAGCTAAAGAAGGTCTTCTATAATTTATTTCATGATAAAATCCAAAATAAGGATCTAAACCAACTAAATTAATATTAGTAATTATTTTTGATAAAAGTAAAACATATCCATAACTTAAAATAGAATTTACTTCATCATAAGGAGGATTTTTAGTTCTGCTCTTAAAAGTAAATTCCTTGTTCTTTATCAAATAAGAAAATTGCTCCCAGTATTTAAGCGCTATGAAACCTTCTATGCCAAGAAGCTGATTCTTATCTTTTATATCATCAATTTTAATATTTGGTAAATCAGATGATTTGTCTAAACTTTTCAATACCCATAATTGACTATTCCTTTTGCCTATTATAAATTTTTTAGAAATATTAAGAGAAAATTCTGAATTCAATCTTTTAGAATATTGAACTTCTCTTAATAATATATTTTTGCTATTAGCTATCATAAATGTCCCGTAATATTTTAAATTTTTACTTATAAAATGAGTAGGTATTTTATATTTTGAACAGATTTTTAGTAAATTTCCCTTTATATTATTATCAATATGAATAATTATGTCTTCTACAATAAAGACCGGTGTAGATTTAATTATTTTCTTACCATCATATACTAAAATTTTTTTGTTCGAAGCGCTAATTGTTTTTTCTTTGTCTAAAATAATAACACTTGTCATTTCGTTAATTATTAATAAATATCCTTTAATAAAATAATTAAATTTAATATCTTAAATTTAAAAATTGAATATTTGATAATAAGAACATCCTCTTTTATTACATAAATTAATACTACTTCCAATTATTTTTGTTTTTTTAATTTTTTCTATAATAGATTTGAATTCAAAAATTTTATTAATAACGAAATTTCTAAATTTAGTATCAAATTTTAAATAAAATCTTTTGTTTATTTTGTAGAAATAAATATAACCTCCTTCTACTTTTTTGTTGAACATATATTCTAAGCATAAACACTGAAGCAATAATTGACTTTTATTGAAATCATTTATCCTGGGTAGACCAGATTTATATTCGACCGGATAAATTTTATCGAATGTAAATTCTACTACATCACAAAAGCCGTATATTTTTAAGTCATTATTAAATAAAAGTATATTTTTTCTTTGTAGTTTATTTTTTCGATGCTTTACTTGATAAGATTTTATTTTTTTGTGATAAAGATATCCTTCATAAAGAAATTTATTTTTTAGATTATTTTCCCAATTAAAATACATATAAACAGCACCTCTAGGACAATAAATAAATTCAGCTATATAAGTAATTGGCAAATAGTTTTCAAAAAAACTTATCTCTATCATGAATAAAAATTTTTAAAATTTGTCATTAAATTAAAAATTATTGCTAACTAATACACCGCCCCAATTGAGAGGGCGGTGTATATCCCACTTTATAAAATATGATCTTTTTGCTACCTTTTTTAGGAGCTAAGGCCTCTAAAACTAATTTATTAACCAGGCCTTATATTAAAATTATATTATACTTTTTTAAAAAGTCAATATTTAAACTATAGATTAGAATTTATTAATTCTAATCCTCTTTTTGCTATATTTATAGCACCTACTAAATCAGCATTATTTTCATAATCACAAGAAAAATTTAAACAAATAAATTTATCTTTAGAAATCCTTGGCTTTATCGTTTTAAATATTTTTAAAGCTTCTTCGTAATTATTATTTTTTATTTTTTCTTCTATTTGTTCTAGAGAATATTTACAAGGATAATTAGATCGATCTTTATAATAAAACCATTCCGAAGGAAGTTTTATTACCATTTCTTCTATATTAAATTTTCTTTCTTTAAAATCTATTTTTTTATTATTGATCAATTCTCTAAAACCATCACTTGTTAGATTATTAAGATATTTTTTCTTTACATCAATATTAAAATTAAAATTACATTTAGGACATATAATTGACGTATTTTTAGGGTTAACTAAATGAATTAAACCATATATTTTACTATTTCTGACTCTTACTAATCCTACCAATTCTAAATCATAGATTAAAAATTTTATAACTTTATTATAAGTTCTTTTTGCTATAAGACTTTTTTCTCTCCCAAAATTAACATTTAAATTCTCTAAGCATAATAAACCAGGGTATTTTGATAAATAAAATAAAATTTTTGAAATGCTTTGTTTAAGTATAGTTTCTTGAGTTCTTTTTATTTTATTTCTAATTATTTTAGTCTTTCTCTTTTTATATAATTCTTTCAATTTTTCAGATAAATTTTCACCCAAAAAATCGCTTTTAACAAATTCACCTTCTTTATTTATTATAGCGATAGTCATAGGTATATTTTCTCCCCTATCTATTCCTATGAAATATTCAATATCCTTTTTTATTTCTTCAAAATTTATCGTTTTATTTTCTCCATTATATCTAAAGGTTATATCTACATAATATTCAAAATCATCTCCAGGTTTATTCTTAATTCTTTTTAATCTACAATTTGCTGGGTAAAACTTATTAGATTTATTATCATTCAAAAAACCCCATTTTTTATGAAATAAAAATCTTCTTAAATATGATTTTCCTTGAACTAAATAGAAATAACAACTATATTCATCCTTATTCAAATTTAAATAACCTTCTTTTATATCCATAGACTTAGGCTGTTTTTTATTTTTTTGTCTTGCCCCTCCTTTAATTGCTATAAATTTAAATTTTTTATTATTTATACTATCATCAATCAATTCTTTGTTAAAGACATAAACCGAATTTGAGGTAGTTAAAACTATGCCTATTTTCTTTTTATTATCATTTTCTAAAAATAAAGTTGCAGCTTTATTAGGTTTGTTAGGCTTATTGTTTAAAATAGTCCACCCAAAACCTGAAATAGTAAAGCTATCTTTAATACTCTTACCTTTAATTAATATTGACTTTAATTTAGTTAATTCTTCATTTATTTTGTTTAAAATTTCATTTCTTTTTTTTTGTTCCTGCTGGGAAACAAAAATTATTTCTACTAACAATAATAAAGAATCCAGATATTTAAAAATGCTATTTTTATCAAGTATATAATTTTTAGTTTTGATATGATTCTCTTCCTTTTTAATTCTATTAATTAAGCTCATTAATATTTCATTCAAATTTAATGAATTTTTATTTTGTTTAACCCAGTAAATAAACCTAAATTTAAATTTCCTATTTTTATTTTTTTGTAAGTATTTTTCTTTCTTAGAAAAATTATCAATCATCTGTTCTAAATATTCATTTATATATCTATTATTAATATTAGATAAAAGAGAACTTAAATTACTAGAATTCAAGTAAGAATCAACAGAATAAGTGCTTTTAAACTTATCTAATTCTTCAAAAAATTCATTTTTAACTTCTTCTAGTTTTTTTAAATTAAATCTATTTTTATAATCATCTAAATTTTGATATTTTTCTACTATAGGAAAATCAGGAATTTCATAAATATTACTAAGATATACTTCATATTTATTCTCAATATTTAAAACATTTATAATCTGATTCAATTCTCTTATCTTTTGATTAATCTCTAAAGCAATGGATTTGCACTTTATCCACGAATTGAAATTAAAATTTTCATCTATTTTTATTTGCTGAAAATCATCAAATTTATTTAAAATTTCTTTTATTAATACAATTTCTTCTTCTATATTTCTTTCACTAAATAATTCTTTCAAAGATAATATTTTATTTTTATTTCTACTTAAAATTTTTTTATTATGATTAATAACTCTATTAGTATTTTGAAGAAAGCTATTTAAAATACTTTGAATATCTATCCTAATACCTTCTATTGTTTTAGAGTTTAAAATTTTATAATTTTTTTTAAGTTCATTAAAAAGGCTATTACCTTTATAGAGGCTACTATAATTTAATTTTTGAAAAGAGAATAATTTTATTTTTCCATGCTTAAAGCGCTCATAAATGTCTTTTAGATGGAGAAATTTTACTTCTGAAATTTCATTAAACCATTTATCTAGTCTGTTTTTTAATTCTTTCTTAGGATAAATTCTAAAAGAAATTGTTCTAGAAAAATTAGGAGGAAAAGAACTATCAAATTTTTTTCTTAACTCATTAACTATTTTTAAAAATTTAAAATTTTTATCCTCTTCCATAAAATTTTAATTTAAATTTAAAAATATTTTTATCATCTTATTAAGATTTTAACAAACTTTATAAATAAAGGATGGGGATAAAGAAAACGAGATTTTAGTTCAGGATGAAATTGAGTACCTAAAAAGAAGGGATGAGCTGATTGAGATAATTCACCAATTTCTACAAGCAAACCATTTAGAGATGTTCCTGAAAAAATAAAACCAAATTTTTCCAAAATTTTATGATATTTAGGATTAACTTCATAGCGATGACGATGGCGTTCAATTATTTTTTCTTTTTTATAGGTTTGATAAGCAATAGTTCCCTTTTTAACCCTACATTCCCAGTTTCCTAATCTCATCGTTCCTCCATATAATTTTTGTTTCAAAAAATTTTTCTGCTCTTCTAAAATATCAATAACAGGATATTTAGTTTTAGGATTTATTTCAGTAGTATGGGCATTTTTTAATCCACAAACATTGCGAGCAAATTCAATAACCATTAATTGCAATCCATAACAAAGACCAAAACAAGGGATTTTATTTTCTCGACAAAATTTTATAGCTAAAATTTTTCCTTCTACACCCCTAGCACCGAAACCACCAGGAATGATAATACCATTAAAATTTTTTAATTCTTCTAATTTACTTTTATCTTTTTCATATTCTTCAGAATTTAACCAGGCTATTTCTGGTTGGTAGTTTAATTTCCAACTAGCGTGTTTAATGGCTTCAATAACAGAAATATAAGCATCGCTCAGAATAAAATCTCCGCTTTTGAAATATTTTCCAATAATTCCTATCTTAATTTTTTGAGATAAACTTTCAATTTTATTTATTTCCTTACGCCAAATATTTTTATTAGAATTATTTTTATTTTTAGCTTTAAGGTTCAATTTTTTTAATAGCTTTATTCCTAATTCATCTTTTTCAAAATTTAGAGGAATTTTATAAATATTCTTTTCATCAGGAGCAGAAATAATATCTGAAGTTTTTAAATTACAATTAAAAGCAATTTTTTGTTTACGAATATCATCTATAGGTTTAACACCCCGAGCTAAAACAAAATCAGGTTGAAGACCAGAAGAGTTTAGGGTTCTAATCGCATACTGAGTAGGTTTGGTTTTTAGTTCCATTCCTTCACCTTGATAAGGAAGATAACTAACTAAAATTAAAAGGACATCCTTAGGTTTGTGAAGTTTTAAAATTCTAACCGCTTCTAAAAATAATAAATTTTGATACTCACCTACCGTTCCACCAATTTCAGTAATAATTATTTCTGATTTTGTAAATTTTTGAGCATTATTAATTTTTTCAATAACCTCTAGAGGTATATGTGGAACGACTTCAACACATTTACCTTCAAAATATAGATTTCTTTCCTTTTGAATTAAAGAAAGATAAATACTACCAGTGGTCATATAGTTTTCACGGGTTAATTCGGTATTTAAAAATCGTTCATAATGTCCCATATCTTGATCGCATTCTGTACCATCTTTTAAAACGAATACCTCTCCATGTTCAATAGGATTCATTGTTCCAGCATCAACATTAACATAGGGATCAATTTTTAGGCAAGTTGTTTTATAACCATACCAATTAAGAATTTTGGCAATAGAAGCAGTAGCAATTCCTTTGCCTACTCCTGACATTACACCGCCACAAATGAAAATGTATTTTGGCATTAGTTAGTAATTTTGATAAATTTATCATAATTTTAAATTAATTAGCTAATAATGTTTAAATTAAAATTTTCAAAAAATTTAATATATTTTAAATAAAAATTATAAAGGATCCCGTCTTTATAAAGTTACGGGATCCTTACTTCAAATCTAAGCTCCTTTTTTCAAGAATAAAAGCGCCGATAGCAAGCCAAATAATAGCAAAAACTGCTATCTTGCTGCTACCAACTGACGCTATTGCGATGTTAACTGCAGCTAATAAAAAGTAGGTCGTCGGACTCGAAAGAATTTTGGATAGCAGTTTCTTTAAGCTCATATAGAGATCACCTCCTATTAATTATTATATAGGATAAATCCAGAAAAAGAAAATTGATAAATATTGTTTGATTTACTTTTTCAACCTATTTCTTATAAACTTATAAAATTCAGAAGCAAAAAAAACTAATGAGCTTAATATTAAAACAACTAAAAACTCAATAAGGGTAATTTTTGAAAATCCTAATAAACCTCTAAGTGTAGGATTAAAGATAACAAGATATTGAAGTAGTAAGGAAAATGTTAAACCAAAAACTATATAGGGGTTAAATTTAAAACTTAATTTAAATATATTTGAGTTTAATGATCTTAAGTTGATAGCATTGTAAAGTTGAGTAAAGCTCATTACTAAAAAAGCATAGGTTCTTGCTTTTTCAAGATCATATAAAAATTCAGTTGAAAATATCATGACTGTTAAAATAGTCATAATGGTAGACATCATTAACAAAAAAGGAATTAAATTTAGATTTATTAAAGATTCATTGGTTTTTCTAGGTTTACTTTGAAGTTCATATCCATGTTCTCTTTCGAAAGCTAGAGTTGTTCCTACTAAAGTATCGGTAACAAAATTTAAAAATAATATATGGGTAGGTTTAAGAATAAAAGGATAGCCTAAAATAAGAGCAGTAATAATAGTTAGACTCTCAGCAACATTTGTAGTGATGAGAAAAAAAACTACCCGACGAAGATTATTAAATATTTTTCTTCCCTCGGAAACAGAACGAGAAAGGCTTTCAATATGGTCATCCATTAAGATAATATCGCTAGCTTGTTTGGCAATTTCTGAACCACGTTCTCCCATGCAAACACCTACTTCTGCTTTTTTTAAACTTAAAACATCATTGACACCATCTCCAATATAAGCTACTGAGTAACCTAATTTTTGATAAAGATCTAAAATCTTCAATTTGGTTTCTGGTGTTATTCTTGCAAAGATTGATGTTTTTGCTATTTTTCTTTTTAATTCTTCTTCATCTAAATTTTCAATTTCAGATTGATAAAGAGTAGTTAAATTATCAAATCCGATTTCTTTAGCAATGTAAATGGCTGTTTCTTTATGATCTCCTGTTAAAATTTTTGTTTCAATACCTGCCTTTTTCAATTTTTGGATAGTTTCTTTAACTCCCCTTTTAGGAGGATCATAAAGAGCTATTAAACCGACAAAAATTAAATTTTCTTCGCTTTCGCCAATATTAAAAGCCACTGCTAAAACAGAAAAGCCATTTTGGGCATAATTTAAAGCTTTTTCTAAAATATATTTTTTATTCTCAAAATTAAATATACCTTCTTGAAGTAAAATAAATTTAGAAATATTTATAATACTTTCAAAAGCACCAATATAATAAGATTCAACCTTTTCATGTTCAACGATAACTTTTTTATATTTTTTAATTCTTGAAAAAGGTTCTCTTTTTATAATTTTTTCTCTATTTAAAATAGTTTCTCTATTAATACCTGATTTTTCAACCATAACAAGTAAAGCAATATCTCTAGCATTTCCTTTAAATTTCAAAATGTGATCCTTTAATAATTCAGCTTCGCTAACAATGCTACAAATATTCAAAATTTTAATAAGAGGATAATTTTCAAGAATGTTAAATTCTTTATTATTTACCAAAAATTTTCCTTCTAAATTTAAACCTTCGCCTGTAATTTCAATTTCTTCCTTATTAACAAAAATTTTTCTCACTGTCATTGTATTCTCTGTTAAAGTACCAGTTTTGTCTGAAAGAAGTAAATTTACTATAGATAAATTTTCAGTAGCTTGAAGATTACGAACTAAAACATTTTTTTTAGAAAGATTGTAAGCGCTTAAAACTAAAACTATACTAATAATAATCGGCAAACCTTCAGGAATAGAAGAAATAAAAGCTGATAATACAAATAAAAGAGTGTCAGCTAAAAAATAATCTCTTTGAAAAGAAAAAAAGAGAATAATACTTGCGCTGGAAAGAGCAATTAGAAACATTCTTAAAATCAAATCTCGAGAAAGTTTTTCAAAATGAGGAGTAGTAGTTTGAATTTTTTGGAACTTTTTATATATTCCTCCGATATAAGTATTTAAAGCAGTAGCGAAAACAATTCCTCTTCCCCGACCTTCAACTACATAACTACCCATAAAACCTATGTTTTTTTGTTCAGGAATAGGTGTTTCTTGAGGAAAAACAGAAATATTTTTTTCAACCGGCAATGATTCACCTGTTAAAATAGATTCATCAACTTTTAAATTTTCAACTTCAAAAAATCTAATATCAGCTGGGACAATATCGCCTTCTTCAACTAAAATTATGTCTCCAGGAACTAAGTCTGAGCTTTCAATTTCTAGAAGTTCGCCATTTCTGATAACTTTGGCTTTAGGTTTTAATAATTCTTTTAATTTTTGTAAAGTTTTTTCTGTCCTTAATTCAAAGAAAAAACCAATAAAAGTATTAAAAAAACGAGTCGGTGTATTTATTCAAAACTAAAGTTAAAATTAAAGCAAAAAATAGAACAAAATTAAATACATTTTTAATATTTTTTAAAAAAATTCTAAAAACAGATATTTTTTCTTCAGGAATAATATTTTTACCTGTAGCTTCTAATCTTTTTAAAGCTTCTTGGTTAGAAAGGCCATTAAGATTGCTATTTAAAATATTTAAAAGTTCCTCTACAGAGATAGAATGAAACTTAAGCATAATTAATTTGAAACTTAAAATTTAAACTTTTATTATAACAGGAATAACTACTGGTCTTCTTTGTGTTTTTCGATAAAGAAATTGGGAAATTTCTTCTTTAAGACTGTATTTAATTTGCTCCTCTTGAATAACTGGTGCTTCATCTCCTAAATGTTTAGTATTTTTATTAACTACATCACGAGCGAGATTCCTTACTTCGTTCAATAAATCTTTTGATTCTTTGAGAAAAACAAAACCACGAGAAATAATGTCAGGGCTAGTTTTAATTTCCCCTAATTGAGAATCAATAGTGACAATAATTACAAATATTCCCTCTTCAGCTAAAGCTTTTCGATCTCTTAAAACTAAATCACCAATATTACCTAAACCTAAACCATCAACATAAACTAAATTAGCTGGCACTTTTTCGCTAGTCAACTCTATTTGATCAGGAAACATTTTAACAACTTGACCATTAGAAGCAATAATAATTTTTTCTTTGGGAATACCTAGGTCAATACCTATTTCTTCAACCGCTTTCATCATAAAATAATGTCCATGAACAGGCATCAAATAATTTGGTTTAACAAGATTAATAAATAATCTTATATCATCGGCAAAAGCATGACCAGAGGCATGGATATCCATCATCTGATAATGATAAATTCTTGCTCCCTGTTTAGTTAGAGTATCTTTTAAATTTTGAATAATTCTTTCATTACCAGGAATAACTGAAGAAGAAAAAATAACAGAATCATTATTGATAATTTTAAAATAACGATGTTCTTTATTGGCAATTCTCATTAAGGCTGATCCTTCTTCTGCTTGAGAACCAGTGCAAATAATTAATACTCGATGAGGAGGAAGTTTAAAAGAATCCTCGGGTCTAATAAAAATTCCTTTTTCATATTTTAAATAACCTAATTTTTTAGAAACCTCAACATTAATTCTCATCGTATGACCATCAATAACTACTCTTCGGCCATATAAAGCAGCTAAATAAATGAGTTGTTGAATTCGTTCTAATAAGGAAGCGAAAGTAGAAGCGATAATTCTTCCTTTAGCTCTTTTAAAAACTTCTTCTAGGTTTTCCATAATCTTTCTCTCAGAAATAATATGACCAGTTTCAGGAGCGTTAGTAGAATCAATCATTAAAAGATCAACACCGTTATGAGCTAATTTAACTATTCGTGATAAATCTGCTGGCTTATCAAAAAAAGGAGTAAAGTCAATTTTAAAATCTCCAGTATGAAGAATATTACCTACAGGAGTTTTAATAAAAAAACCTATAGAATCAGGAATATTATGATTAACATGAAAATAATCAATAATAAAATCTCCTAATTTAAAGGGTTTATATTCTTCTTTCTTTATTTCATAAATCTCAAGTTTTTGAAGCCGAGGAAAGTCTTCTTGTCTTTTAAGAATTAAACCTTTAGTAAGAGGAGTAGTATAAATAGGCGGGTAGCCAATTTTATCAATAATGTAAGGAATAGAACCAATATGATCATAATGTCCGTGAGTTATTAGAATGCCTAGAATTTTGTCCTTTTTATCCTCTAAATATTCAATATTAGGAATAATATAATCGATTCCTAACATATTTTCTGATTCAGGATAACCTAAACCCATATCAAGAATAATAATTTGCTCTGAACCTTTTTCAGGTTGCCATTCAAAAACAGTCAAATTTCTACCTACCTCTTCCAGTCCTCCAAGGGGAATAATTTTTAGAAAACCATTTTTCGTGACTTGTTTAAATTTTCGAGTAGTTTTCCTTTCCAAAATTCTTTGATCAACTAAAGATTTATTAATCATTTAAAAATAAAAATACATTTAATTTACGACTACTATTTTTATAATAAAAACTATCAAGAATATGCCGAGAGTCGGATTCGAACCGACACAGGATATACATCCTCCAAGGTTCTGAGCCTTGGGCGTCTACCTATTCCGCCATCTCGGCTTAAATTTTAACTAGTCTAAAATAAAAATTCTTAAATTTTTCAATCCTTGATTATCCTTTTCCAAAGTAAAATTAAACTTCCATTCAAGAGGGAAGTTAATTGACTTAGTAGTAATATTACCAGAGATACTTTTGACTTCAGGATTAATTTCCGGTAAATTAAAATAAGAGTTTATTTCATCATTTACAAAGCTTTTTTCAGTATTTTCTAAATAATCATTAGTAAATATTTCTTTTAAGGAAAGATTAAGAACTGATAGTTGACCGTAAAACATTTTAGCATTAAGAATTACCAATTTTGACATGTTTATTTCTTTAGATAAAATAAAACCAATTAAAATTAGAAAGGTAAAACAGAGTAAAAAAATTACCATCAGAAAAATTAAAGTTGCTTGCCCTTCTTTCAAAAACTCCATAGATATAAAGTTGTTGTTAAGCTTAAAGAGTGATTGTTCGATCTATCAGATAATTTAATAAAGATATGGTAAAAATTTGAAGTTGTGTTTATTTCGAAATTATTAACTTTTATCCTATCAGAAGTATAAGGAGTAGAAGTTGTTTGATCTTCAAAATAAATTTTGTTATTGGAAAGAAAAAACCTTTCATAACCTTCGGGGTTAAGATTAAACTTAATACTACTAGAACTAACTTCAGTGGAGGTAGCAATAATAGAATTTAAATGAAGTCTATAAAGTAAATTAAACATTTCATTTCTTAGTAAGATTTTATCGAGATAAACATTAGAATAAAATGTTATACCATAAAAAACTAACATTGTCAAAATACCCAAAGAGCTCATAATTAAAAGATAAATAACAAGTTCAATCAAAGTAAAAGATTTATTGTGAAAGACGAATTTGACCATCGATTTCGATATTAGCTGATTTTTCTAAATATTGGTTGCTAATTTCTTCTACTCTGATAACCCCTGTGGTGGCTATTTGCCAATTTTCTTGAACAAAAATTTTTTCCCTAATATTTACCAAAGAAAAAGGGAAATTATAAAAATTATTTGGTGTCTGAAGATAAACCTTTATTAAAGAATCATCGATCAGTTCAAACCAACGATAGTATCCATATTCATTAATGATTTCCTTTCCAATTTTAATTTCATATCCTGATGAAGTAGTTATTAAATAATAAGGTTGATTATAGATTAAATCTTCAAAAAGGGAATAATTTGTTCTGGACAAACCTAAAAGAATATTTTTATAATTTAAAGCTAAGTTATAAATAATAATTGATTCATCTATGGTGTTAATTACTTCAGGAAGAAAGTTAAATATTAAAAAGATAATTAAAGATAAAAAAGATAGAATAAGAATACCCACTAAAACCTCTAATAAAAGTTGACCATTTTTAAGCATTAAATTATCTTCGAGTGGTTTGTCTATTATTAATAATATTATCAAAAAGATATTGAGGAACTTCTTGATAATTTGAAAATTCTAAATAACTAAAACCTCTTCCTTGAGTCAGAGATCTTAAAACGGTTACATAACCAAACATTTCCGCCAGTGGTACTTTAGCTAAAATTTTTTTCATTTCTCCTGAATCGGAAACTTCTTCAATTTTCGCTCGACGACTAGCTAAATCGCCAGTAACATCACCTAAAAAATCAGCCGGAACAAAAACTTCTAATTTCATAATTGGCTCCAAAAAAATAGGATTGGCTTTTTTAACTGCATCTTTTAGAGCAATTTCGGCAGCAATTTTAAAAGCTAAATCAGATGAGTCTACTTCATGAAAAGAACCATCAAAAAGAGTAATTTTTAAATCAGTTAAAGGATAACCAGCAACAACTCCCTTTTCAATAGTTTCCCTAATACCTTTTTCTACTGCAGGAATAAAATTGTCTGGAATAACACCACTTTTGATAGCATTAATAAACTCAAAACCTTTATTTCTTTCTAATGGTTCGACTTTAATAACTACATGACCATATTGCCCACGTCCACCACTTTGTCTTATATATTTCCCTTCAGCTTCAACTGCTTTGGTTATAGTCTCCCGATAAGCTACCTGTGGAGCACCAACATTAGTTTCAATTTTAAACTCTCTTTTTAACCTATCAACCATAATTTCTAAATGAAGTTCTCCCATTCCTCCAATTAAAGTATCTCCTGTTTCTTGATCAATTTTTATTTTAAAAGTAGGATCTTCATCACTTAAGGCTTTTAAGGAAATACCCATTTTTTCCTGATCTTGTTTAGTTTTTGGTTCAACTTTCATCCAAATAACCGGCTCAGCAAATCTTATTGTTTCTAAAATAATTGGTTCTTTAGGATTACAAATAGTATCTCCAGTTTTTAATTCTTTTACTCCTACAATTGCTCCGATATCACCGGCAAATAATTCTTCAACTTCTTCCCTTTGATTAGCTTTCATTACTACTAATCTTCCTACTCTAAAAGTCTCATTTGTTCTAGTATTTAAAACAGTATCACCTCTTTTTAAAGTACCAGAATAAATTCTAATATAAGTTAAGGTACCAACAAAAGGGTCGATAGCTAATTTAAAAGCCAAAGCAGAAAAGTAATCAGAATCTGATGGTTTTCTAGTAATTTCTGCTCCGGTCTTAGGATCATTACCTTTAATTTCATTTAAATCAAATGGTGAAGGAAGAAAATCAACTACTCCATCTAAAACTAATTGAACACCTCTGTTTTTTAAAGAAGAACCACAATAGACAGGAATAAATTCATATTTAAGACATGCTCGACGAATAGCTTGGCGGATATCATTTTTATCAAAGTTATCTTCTAAATATTTATTCATAAACTCTTCGTCGCTCTCAGCTAATTTTTCTAACATCAATTTTCGATATTTTTCAGCTTCGTTTAATAAATTTTGAGGAATATCTTTTCTTATTACTATTTCACCCTTTTCTCCTTCAAAATCAATTAATTCCATAGAGATTAAATCTATTACTGATCTAAAATTTTCTTCTCTGCCGACAGGAATAGTAACAGGTAAGGCATTTTTGGTTAATCTTTCATTAATTGAATGTAAAGAATCTTCAAAGCTTGCTCCTAATCTATCTAGTTTATTGATAAAACAGATTCTTGGAACGCGATATTTATCTGCTTGATGCCAAACAGTTTCTGATTGAGCTTCAACTCCTTGCACTCCATCAAAAACAACTACTGCTCCATCTAAAACTCTTAATGATCTTTCTACTTCAGCAGTAAAATCTACATGTCCTGGTGTATCAATAATATTTATTTTATATTCTCCCTTAATTCTTTCCTCTTTGTTTTCAATTTTTTTTAAATAGGTTTGGGTCCAAAAACAAGTAATGGCTGCAGCGGTAATTGTTATTCCTCTTTCTCTTTCTTGAGGCATCCAATCAGTAACAGTTGTTCCTTCATGAACTTCACCAATTTTATGAGAAATTCCAGTGTAATATAAAATTCTCTCTGTGGTAGTAGTTTTACCAGCATCAATATGAGCAATAATTCCTATGTTCCTCGTTTTTTCTAAAGGATATAATCTAGGCATCTTTTATTTTTTCTTTTTTCGACCCCACCAAGCAAAGTGAGCAAAAGCTTTATTAGCTTCAGCTTGTTTTTGGCTTTCAATTTTCTTTTTGATTGCTTCACCTTCGTTATTATAAGCAGCAATAATTTCTTCAGCTAATTTAATATACATCGGTTTACCTTTTTTACTTCGAGCACCAGCAATAATCCATTTTACCGCCTTATAAAATCTTCTTTCGGGACTAACTACTCTTGGAACTAAATAACTTGCTCCAGCTATTTTTCTTGGCCAAACTTCCAAAGTAGGCATAACATTTTTTAAGGCTTGTTGAAAAATTTTAAAACCATCATTTCCTGTTTTTTCTCTAATATAGTCAATAGCTTGGTAAAAAATTCTTTGAGCAACAGTTTTTTTACCGTCTTTCATTAGATTATTAATAAATCTCGTAGCAGCAATACTATTATAAATAGGATCAGGTTGCCATTTTCTTTTAATAATTATTTTTCTTCTAGGCATCTATTTCTCTTTTTTTGTTCCATATAATGACCGTCCTTGTTTTCTACCTTCTACCCCTAAAGTATCATATATTCCTCTAACTATATGATATCTTACGCCTGGCAAATCTTTTACTCTACCTCCTCTAATAAGAACAATAGAATGTTCTTGAAGATTATGACCAATTCCTGGAATATAAGCAGTAACTTCCTTTCCATTGCTCAATCTAACCTTTGCTACTTTTCTCAGAGCGGAATTGGGTTTCTTAGGAGTCATAGTATAGACCCTTACACACACTCCTCTTTTAAAAGGAGATGGATTATTTTTTTCTTTTTTTCTTAAAGAATTAAAAATAGTCAACAAGGCAGTTGCTCTTTTTTTAGCTATTCTTTTTTTTCTACCTTTTTTTATTAATTGATTAATGGTTGGCATTATTAAAATATTTAAAATTAAAATAAAGAATTTAATTAAAATTTAATTAAAATAAAAATAAGAAATATTAAGTAAAAAACAAAACTTTTTAAAATTCAGTTAGGTAATATAAAAGAATATTTTTAATTAATTATAACAATTATAAATTAAAAAATTATAAATTAAAAATAAATTAAAATCAATAATTTTTCATATCTTTAATTATATATCTAAAACCACTAAGAGTGGTAGAAATGATTAAGTAATCTTTATAAATTGTCCAAATCAATTTATAGTCATTATCAAAATAGGCAATTTTATAATCAATACCTTCATAATTTTCAGTTAAAGTGAAATTTCTAATTGGATTGCCCTTGGGTAAACCACTAAAAAGAGTTAATAATAAATCTTTAATTAAAGTTTCTTTATCCCATAAACGCATAAAGGTAATAGTTTGAATATCATTATTTATTTTGAAAATTAAAATAGGAAATTTTCTTGTGTGAGTATAATAAAATAAAATTTGATAATCATCACTTAAACTTTGAATAAAATTATTTTTAATCTTTTCTTCAATAAAAAAAGATGGATTTAAAAAATAATTTTTGATAAAATCTCCTCTGATAGTTTGATTTTGGAAGATAAATTTAATTTGATAAATTTTACCTGCTTTTTTTTGAATTTTCATCAGCGATAACCAACTATTTTTAAAACCTTCATTATTTAAACTCTTAACTTCAATTTCTAATATGGGAAAAGAAAAATAAATTAAACCCAAAGAGGTTCCTTGATTAATAATTTCTTTCGTTTTAATATTAAGAATTTCATCTCTAGAAGGAGATGGAGGTTCGTTTACGATGGATGAAGTAATATTTTTATTTATAGAATCTTCATTTTTTATCTCTGAACTAAAAATTTTTTTTTGATTATCATCAGTTTTTATTAAATCAGAAGGGGTTGATTGTAAGATTTCTTTTGATGGAGGAGTAGCTAGTGAAATAACAATAGTAGAAAAAGATTTCTGTTGAGTTGAAGTTTCATTATCAATTATTAAATTATCTTTAATAGTTGCCGTCGCTTCAGTTGTAATTTGAGATAAGTTTTCTTCTCGGGAAGAAGTGTTAATAATTTCAGAAAATATTTGATAAATGTTTTCTTCATCTTGTCCGTTATCTTGAGTAAATGATGAAGGCTGTTTCTGTTGATTAAAAAAAATAAATATTAAAACGGAAGAAATGATTAAAAAAATAAAAATAGGTAAAATAATCAATAAGGGAGAAATTTTTTTTTGACGAGGTAAATTTTCTTTGAGAAGTTGATTAATATTGTTAATATTTTGTAAATTGGATAAATTTTTTTTATCTTTTCTAATTATTTCCTCAAATTCTCCTTTATCTTTAATAATTTTGAATTTATAATTATCCTCGTTCATTAATTAAAGAGACATAAATTCTGCCGTTATCACTTATTTGTTTTACTTTTACCCTCAAAAAATCATTAAGTTTAATCCCTTCTATTTTATTTTTAGGTATTTCGGATATATGAAGTAAAGCTGTTTTATTAAAACCTAGATCAAGAATAAAACCAAAGTCTAGGATCTTGATAACTTTTCCTTCTAAAATTTGATTAATATCTATTTCGTTGGTAACTAATTTGATAAGATTGATTGTTTTTTTAATTCCTATTTCATCAGCAGATGTTAAATAAACAGAACCATCCTGTTTAATATCAATTTTTGAATTTGTTAAGTTAGTTATCTCATTTATTGTTTTTCCTCCTGGTCCGATAAGTAAACCAATATTATTGGGGTTAATATTAATAATAGCGGAGCGAGGAACTGTTTGTTTAAGTTCTTTTCTTGGCTCTTTAATAGTTTGGTCAATTTTATCTAAAATAAAAAGTCTGGCTGATTTTGCTTTTTTTAAACTTTCTTTGATAATTTCTATAGTTAAACCGTCAATTTTAACATCTAACTGGATAGCGGTAATGCCTTGATCAGTACCAGCAACTTTAAAATCCATACCTCCCCAAAAATCTTCTGGTCCTTGAATATCTGTTAATAATTCGTAATTTTCTTCATCCTGATAAACAATGCCGATACTTATCCCAGCACATTTATTTTTAATTGGCACTCCAGCATCTAAGAGAGCCATTGTGGTAGAGCAAACACTACCCATTGATGTTGAACCGTTTGAAGATAATACTTCGGAAACAACCCTAATAGTGTAGGGAAAAATATTTTCATTCGGAATAAGGTTTTTCAATGCTTTTTCTACTAAATTGCCATGGCCTAATTCTCTCCTAGAAGGAGATTTAAGAGAACCAATTTCTCCAATGGAAAAAGGGGGGAAATTATAGTGATGGATAAATCTTTTATTTCCTTCAAATTCAATTTCTTTTATTAATAAATCATCAGTAAGAGAACCTAAGGTAACAGCCGACAAAATATGAGTCAATCCTCTTTTAAACAAAGCTGAACCATGAACTCGAGGTAAAATGTTAACGAGTAATTCTACTTTTCTTATTTCATCTAACTTGCGGCCATCAGGTCTAATTTTATCTTTCAAAATTTTTTCTTGAAAAACTTTTTTAATTTTTTCTAAAATACCTTGGTAAACATAATGATAATTCTCAAGATTATTTTTTTCATCTTCTAAAATTTTAAAAACTTTATCGATGTTTTCTCCCTCTTGATTATTAAAAAGTAAACTTTCAATATCTAAATTATTTTGAACCAAAAAATCTTCTCCAAATTTTAAATAATTTATTTTTTTGTCTTCAAAAAAAATATTTTGATTAGGAGTTTTAATTTCTTTTAGAAGATCAGAAACTTGAAAATAGAGTTGATTAATTTTTTTTATTCCCAAATCACAAACTTCAACAACTTCATCTTCGGAAATTTCTAAACCATCAAATTCAATCATATTAATTTTATTTTCAATCCCTGAAATAAAAATATTAAAATCACTAAAAATTTTTTCGCTTTCTTTAGGATAGAAAAGATAATTATTGTTCAATTTTGATATTTTCACAGGGATCACTGGTCCTAACCAAGGATAACCTAAAAAGGAAAAGCCTATCGAAGAACCCCAAAAGGCTAAAATATCTGGATCAAAATCTGGATCAAGAGATAAAATGATATTAGTAATATGAACTTCGTAAGGAAAATTTTTAATAGCTGGTCTTAAACCACGATCAATTAACCTAGCATTTAAAATAGCTGTTTCTGATGGTTTTCCTTCTCTTCGTAAAAAACGACTACCATAAATTTTCCCTGCTGCATAATATTTTTCCTCATAATCAACTGTTAAAGGCAGGAAATCAATAGTTTCCCTTTTTTCACCTAAAACAATAGTGGTTAAAACTGTGCTTTCAAAGCATTTAACTAATAAAGATATATTAGCCCTTTCTGCCCAATCATTAATTTCAAAATCAATAATTGTTTTTCTTTGATGGTCAATTTCTAAACTGAATTTTTCCATTCTATTTTTTAATCAAAATATAATTTTTAATTTCTTCTAAATCATAAAAAAAATCTGCTAATTCTTTTAATTTAATTGAGGTGTTTCTCGAAAAACCGGCAATTTCAACAATATTACCTTGATTTTTTAAATATTCGACAAGAGGGATAAAATCTCCATCACCACTAACTAAAATTATTGAATCAACAAATTTAGCTATTCTAATGGCATCAACAGCAATACCTACATCCCAATCAGCCTTTTTTTCTCCTCCTGGTAAATGAATCATCTCTTTTATTCTTAACTCTACTCCTTTTTGACTCAAGGTTTCAAAAAAGGCTATCTCTTTTAAGCTTAAATTTGATTTAATAACATAAGCAATGGCTCTAATTAAATTTCGCTCACCAACTAAAATTTTTATTAAACTACTAAAATCAACTTTTTTATTATAAAAATTCTTAGCTGAATGGTAAATATTTTGAGTATCAATAAAGATAGCTACTCTCTGAGCAGAGTTAGCAAAAGGATTCATATTTTCAGTTCTCTTTTTATTTTTTTATAGGTTTCTAAGGATTTTTTTTCTAAATATTTTAATAATTTTCTCCTTTTTACTACTTTTAAAATTAAACCTCTTTTTGAACTAAAATCCTTAGGATTCTTCTTTAAATGTTGAGTTAAATTTAAAATCTCTTCAGTTAATAAAGCAATTTGTACTTCTGGGGAACCAACATCTTTTTCGTGGCGTCTATATTGTTGAATATTTTCTTGTTTTGTTCTAGGCATTTTTTAATTTTAAAATATTATGAATGAAAAAACAAGAAGCTAAAAATGAAGTTATTTCATTGATTTCTAAATTTTTAAAATATCTGGAAATTGTTAAGGGTAGATCTTCCTCCACTCTTAAAGAGTATCAAAGAAAATTACTAAAATTTTTTAGCTGGAATAATTATCTTCATCCACAAAGAATAACAAAAGAAACTATCTGGCAATTTAGAATTTATCTTAGTGATCAAAAATTAGATAAAAAAACTCAAAGTTATTACTTAATCGCTCTAAGAAATTTTTTAAAATTCCTTAAAAATGAAGGATTAAATGTTTTAGATCCTACCCTAATAGAACTACCCAAAACTACTAGGAAAGAGATCGAAATTTTAAATGAACAAGAATTACAAAAACTTTTAAATAGTTTAGATATTTATTCTTCTAACTTAAAAAATTTAAGAGATCGAGCAATTATAGAATGTTTATTTAGTACTGGTTTAAGAGTTTCAGAATTATGTAACCTCAATCGAGATATTGATTTAGAAAAAAGAGAAATAATTGTCAAGGGTAAAGGAGGACAAATAAGATTAGTTTTTCTTTCTAAAAAAGCCAGCCAAATTTTAAAAAAATATCTTCAACAAAGAAAAGATAATTTTACTCCTCTTTTCATTTCTTTAGCTAAAAACAGTTGGGGAAAAAGATTAACACCAAGAGCTATTCAAAAAATAATTAAAAATAAAGCTCGAATGGTAGGTTTAATAAAAAATATTCATCCCCATTCTTTTCGTCATCAATTAGCTACCACTTTAATTTCAAAGGGGGTAGATATTAGAATAGTTCAGGAACTTTTAGGTCATAAAAATATTTCTACCACTCAAATTTATACTCATATTGCTAAACCTAAATTAAAAAAAATATTTGAGAAATACATCCGCTAAAAGTAATATCTGAAAATTTTATTGATCAAAAATCTTTTTGTGGGCAATGCAGGATTTGAACCTGCGACCTCTTGTGTGTGATACAAGCGCTCTTCCCCTGAGCTAATTGCCCTTGATTTGATTTTTAATTTAAATTATAATTTTTTAAAACAAAATTTTAAAAGTCAAAGAAACGAGGCAAAAAATAAGTCCTCGCGAGACTTAAGATGAAAAAAAGAGAAAGGAAACAAAAAGTTATTGAAATTTTAAAAAAATATTTTTCTGAATTTGATACCATTTTTTTTATTAATTTAAGAAATATCAAGGTTGATACTTTGTTAAATTTTAAAAGAGATCTCAAAAATCTTCAATCTTTTATAAAAGTAGCCAAAAAAAATTTAATAATAATTGCTAATAGTCAATTAAAATCTCTTTTATCTCAAGAAATATTCAAAGTTCCCTTAGGAGTGATTTTTTCTAATAAAATTTATGATTTGAGTGTTATTAATCTCTTAAATAAATATAAGAAAGATAAAAATATAGAAATTTTAGGAGCTTATCTTAACAATCAATTTTATCAAACAGAAGAATTATTACCTCTAAGTAAATATTCTCACAAAGACATGATTTATAGTCAATTAGTTTTTGTTCTAAAAAATAACCTAAATAAATTAGTTTTTGATTTAAAGAGTCCTTTAATTAAATTAAAAACGGTCGTTAATAATATTAAAAAATAAAAAAATGTCAGAAAAAATAAATGAAATAATTGAAAAAATAGAAAACTTAACAGTAGTAGAATTAAATGATCTAATTAAGCAATTAGAAGAAAAATTTGGTGTTTCTTCTATGCCTAATTTTATAAGTGGTTCAGTAGTCACCGCTCCTTCTTCATCTCAAGAAGAAACATCCGCTCAGCCTTCAAAAGTAAATGTTGTTTTAGTAGATTCTGGAGCTAATAAAATTCAAGTTATTAAAGCTCTAAGAGAAATCAAGCCTCAATTAGGCTTAAAAGAAGCAAAAGAATTTGTTGATAATCCGCCTCAAGTAATTAAAGAAGGAGCTTCTATGGAAGAAGCAAATAAAATTAAGGAAAAAATCGAAGGGGCTGGTGGTAAGGTTGAATTTAAATAAAAGTTAATTTATAATTTTATTTATTAAATTAAAAATTAAAAATTAAAAATTTAATGGTCGATTAAGAAGTAATTTTAATTAGTTAAATTAACGAAAAATAGATTTTTAAAAAATGGAAAAAAATAAAAATATTATTCCAATAGTAGTAGTTTTAGTCGTTTTAATTGTGTTAGGATTTTTAGCTTGGTGGTATATTCAACAAAGAGGTGCTCAAAATATACCTACAACTGATCAAGTTTTACCAATGCCTGAACCAAGTCCAGTACCACCTTCACCACCAACAGATATGACAGCACCTGCTCCAACACCATCACCAGAAAATCCTGAGCAGCCTGGAACTACGCCACCTCCAGCACCTTCTGCTCAGTAAAGTTTTAACAGATTAAATATAGAAAAAGTCTTCCTTTAAAGGAAGACTTTTTCTATTTGTTATCCTTTTATTATTAATTTAATTGGCCCCAAGGGGAATCGAACCCCTATTTCCACCTTGAAAGAGTGGTGTCCTAACCTTTAGACGATGGGGCCTAGGCCTAAATATAAATTTATAGAGGCACGGGTGGGATTCGAACCCACGTTAAACGGTTTTGCAGACCGTTTCCTAACCACTCGGACACCGTGCCTCGTTGATTTCACTTGATAGATTTTAATATTTTATCAATTTCTTCCATTGATTTCAATCCGCTATCATATTTAAAGAATATTTTTTTAGGTAAATATCTTAAAAATTTCTGCTTTTTGATTAATTGTTTAATTTTATTTGATTCTTTTAATAGAATTTTAATTACCTCATTTTTCTTTTCATCAGGAAAAATACTTAAATAAATAACCATAATTCCTTTTTTGGAAGGTAAAATAATATCCAAAACGGTTAAAAAAATTTTAGGATTATCTATAATTTCTTTCAAAATAAACGATATTTTTTTAATTACTTCTCTTTTTTTTCTTTCTTGATGCATAAATTAAACTAATAAATGATCACCAATAATAATATCATTTTTTGTCTGAACAATTAATCCACATATTTCTCCTTCATTAATTTCATCAACTTTAACTTTATTTTTTTCTAAGCTAATTATCTTTCCTTTACCAATTGTTACTCCTCCTCTAATAATTAAAAATTTATCATTTAATCTTAATTTACCATTTATAACTCTTCCTCCAATAGTTTGTTTTTGAGAAGATTTACTAAATAAAGCAAGAATTTCTAGCTCACCTTTGTGGGTTACTTCCTCCTCTTTAACTTCAATTAAATCTTTAAGTTTTTCCTCTATTTCATAAATTATTTTAGCTTCAATAAGGATCAAATTTAAATTTTTAATTTCTTCATAAATAGTAGTAGTTAAATTAAGATTGAAAGAAATTAAAATACTATCAGTTTGCTTAGCTAATTTTAAATCATCAGTGGTAATTTGACCAACATCTGCTTTGACTATTTTGATATTTATTTTGAATTCTTTTGATAATTTTTCTAAAAGATATTCAATGGCTTCGAGTGAACCAACTAAATCTGTTTTAATGATTAAGTTTAAATTAATAGTAGTTTCATGATTATTAAAAACAATTTGTTTTTTCCATGCTATTTCTTTTTCTAGTAATTCCTTTTTTGTTTTTTCAAGTTCATCCTTCTCAATTACTCTAAAAATTTCTCCGGCTTGAGGCAGTTTTTCAAATCCATTGATAATAACAGGCGAAGAGGGATAAGATTGATCAATTCGTTGATTAAAAATATTTTCTAAAAATTTAACTTTACCGCCGGCAGTTGAGGTAGTTAAATAATCTCCAACCTTAAGCACCCCATCAATTAATATTCCTAGTACCAATAAACCTTTTTTTGAATCTTTCATTACTTCTAAAACATATCCCTCGCCTTTTTTGTTTTCATCATATTTCAATTCTAAAATCTCCGCCAAAAGTAAAATCAAGTCTAAAAGTTGATCAATATTTATATTTTTGGCAGCTGAAATTTCCATTGCTGGTATTTGTCCTCCCCATTCTTCAACTAAAAAGTTTAATTCCGCTAATTGTTTTTTTACTATTTCAGGTCGAGCATTGGGTTTATCAATTTTATTAATAGCAATAATAAAAGGTAAATTGTTTTGGACAATATAATTCAGACATTCTTTTGTTTGAGGTTTAATTCCTTCGTCGGCAGCAATAATTAAAATAGCTATATCAGCTATTTGAGAACCTTTTTCTCTAAGTTTAAAAAAAGCTTCATGGCCGGGTGTATCAATAAAAGTAATTTTTTCATCTTTATAAATAATTTCATAAGCTCTTACTTTTTGAGTAATTCCTCCAATTTCTTGATCAACAATTTTTGTCTTTTGAATAGTATCTAATAAGGTTGATTTTCCATGATCAATATGACCTAAAATTATTACAATTGGTGGTCTTTTTTTCATAGATTAAAAAATGGGCAGGGAGGGATTCGAACCCTCACGCCTTTTTCAGCACTGGGTCCTAAGCCCAGCGCGTCTACCAATTCCGCCACCTGCCCTTTAATTTTAATATTTAAAAATCTTAAACAATAATAGAAGTGAAGTTTAAAATGATGATATTAAAATTATAACAAAAATTTATTTAAAATAGGATTTAAACTGATTTAATTTTATTTATTTTTGATTTTTTATCTCTTAATCTCTTTAAAATTTCTAAAACTATTTCTTTTTCATTCCAAGGAATAATTTCATTTCCTTTAATAATAGAATTTTCAGCACCTTTGCCGATTAAAACGACAATATCTCCTCTTTGAGCTCTTTGAAGTAAATATTCAATTGCTTCTTTTCTTTCACTAATAATTTGATAAGGCTTAGAAAAATCATATTCAGAAAGGTAATTTTTAACACCGTGTTCTATTTCTTTCATAATTTTTAAAGGATCCTCATCAAAAGGATCTTCATCAGAAATAACTATTTCTGAACAATACTTAGCAGCAATTTTACCTATTTCTGGTCTTTTCCATTTATCTCTAATCCCACCAGCTGAACTTATTAAACAGAGTAATCTTTTTGGTTTATATATTTCTAAAATATTTTTATATAATTCTTGGATAGAATCGGGAGTATGAGCATAGTCAATAATTACCTTGAATGTTTTGTTATCAATTACCTCATATCTGCCAGGTAAATTTTCTATATGAGGTAATATTTCTTTGACTGATTTAAGAGAAATATCTAAACTCCTTAAAACACAAAATGAAGCTAAAATATTATAAAGATTTTGTTTCCCTAATAGAGGAGTGAAATATTGAAATGATTTTTTTTCTTCTTCTTCAACTAAATTAAAATAACTACCCCGTGGAGTTAATTTAAATTTGCTAATTTGAATATGATTTTCTCTATTTAAACTTTTCTCGAAACCAAAGGTTATTTTCTTTTCTGAGGGAAAAGATAGATAGTAATCTGAATAATAATCATCAAAATTAGCGATAATTGTTTTTTTTACCACTTTTCCTCGGAAAAATTTTTTTTCACCTTTTAAAAGATTTTGAAAAAGTTTTCCTTTATCTCTTTTATAATTTTCAAAACTACCATGATGTTCAATATGTTCCGGATGTAAATTTAAAAAAACACAAATATCAAAATCAATAAATTTATGTCGATTTTGCATTAATCCTTCAGAGCTAGCTTCAATAACAGCTACTTCACATTTATTATCCACAGATTTTTTTAGAAATTCTTGAAGATACCATCTTCCTGGCATTGTTATTCTAGATTTATTTTCCACCTCTTCTTCACCAAGATAAAAAAATTGACTTGAAGAAAGAGAAGCTTTAATCCCTAAATTATTTAAAATTTTATAAATTAAATAACAAGTGGTTGTCTTTCCTTTTGTTCCTGTTATGCCGATGACAATTATTTTTTTAGAAGGGAATCTAAAAATTAAAGCCCCGATAAGAGAATAAAAATAATGATAAAAATTTATTAGAAATCTTGGTATTTTTTTTCTAATTTTCTCTTTTAAATTATTTATCATATTTTTTATATTTTTTTAAAATCTCACTAATTTTATCATAAATTTCTTTTTCAGAATGTAGATTTCGGCGCATTAAGTTTTTAATTCTTCTAAAATATTTTCTAATACCCCTTGGTAATCTCTTCTTTAATTTTTTTTCTAATATTTTCGTATTTTCCAATACCATCTTTAGGAATTAAACCATAAACATAAAAATAATCAGAATGATTATTAAGTTTAACTTGGAAATAATCATCTCTCCATAATCCTGAATTTAAATCAATAATAATATCTTTCAAGATAATTTTTTTAAATTTACTAACTAATTTAAAAATTTCTGAATAATCTAAATTGGTTTCAAAATGATTTTTAGACTGAAAAATTAAGTTAGATAATCTTAAAAATTCATTTAAAGAAATACTATTGATCTTCTCTTTAAGAGAATTGATAATTATAAACTGATTTTTCATTCGAGTAAAATCACCTTGAGGATAATGACGAGAACGAACAACAAATTCAACCCATTCGCCACTTAATTTTTTTCTTCCCGGTGGCAATGTATAACCACTCAAAGCATCGGAAACTGGGTATTTAAGATCAACATCAAGACCACCAAGAGCATCAACAACTTTTTTTAGTAAATAATTATCAAAAACAAAATATTTAGTTATTTTTATCCCGGTTAAAGAAGAAACTTCGAATAAAATTTTATCTATTTTTTTTAAGCTATAAAGAGTATTAATTTTATAAGTTTCATTATTATCAACCATTACAATTAAATCTCTAGGAATATGAATGATATACCCTCGATTATTTTTTAAATAGACAACAAAAATAGCATCAGTATTTTCTCCTCCATAATAGCCATAACCCATTTTACCTAAAATCAATACAGCTTCTGATTTTTCTAATTTAAATAATTGGGGTATTTCCTTCCTGATAAATTCTATTTTTTTCGATAAAGTAAAAGTTTCAAATAGATAGATAAAAAAAATCAGTGAAAAAATTGAAAGCAGTAAAGACAAAAAGGTTTTCATTGATAAAGAAAAACAATTTCATTGTTATGATAATCCAGAAGAATATCTTTTTTTATTTTTTGAGCTTGAGGAATAATCCGATCAAAAATTAAAAATTTTACCTCTTCTAGATTTAAACTAGTAAGATATTTTTTTAGCTCATGAGAAATTTTAATTTGAAAATTATCTTTTGGGGCAATTTTAAAATTTATCTCACGGATTAAAATATCTAAAGCTTTTTCTTTTTCTCTTTGATTCAAATTTCGAAAAATAATAATATCTGAAAAAGAATTAACAAAATTTTTAGGCCAAACTGTTAGTAATTTATTTTTAATTGAAATTTTAACATTTTGCCATTTTTTTCCTTCTAAAATTTGGCTGTCAATAAATTCAGAAAATAGAGTGGTAACAAAAATAAAAAAATTATTATTTAAACCTATTCTATTTCCATAATTATTTTCAATTTTATTTTCAGAAAAAAGAGAGATTAAAAATAAAATTAAATCAGGTGTAGCTTTTTCAACTTTATCAATTAAAATAAGTTGTTTTTGATTTTGACTTAAAAAAGATATAATCTTACTTTTAAAATAATCTATTTCTCCTGAGATAATTAGATTTTCTAAATTGAAATAAGAAAAATTGTTATCAAAATAAGTTTGAGCTAATATCTTCGCCAATGTTTTTTTACCGACTCCTGGGGATCCTAAAAATAAAAAACATTTAATTTTGTTTTTTTTATAAAAATTATTTAAAATTGTTTTGAGAGCTAAATTTTGATTAACAAAATTCTGATGAATATCTTGAAATGATTTTTTAATTAAAAAATCTCGCTTTGAATAAAATTTTTTGAGTTTATCATTTTTTTCAATATATTGAGAAAAAGCATCACCAATAATTTCCTCAGTCAAAATTTTTAAATTATTCTTTTTAAGAAAAATAAAACTGTAATTTAATACTTCCCTTGATTTTAATAATAAATTTTCTTTTCTCCCAAAATAATCTCTAACTAATTCCACTAATCTAGTTAAAGCTCGAGGGTGAAGGTAATTATTCTTTAATTCTGAAAAAATAATAGTTAAAACTTCCATTTCTGACAATCGACCTAATTTTAGAATTTTAAATTTTTTTTCTAAATTATAAATTTTTAAGTTTAATTTAAAAGATTGATCATCAAGAGAAATAATGATATTTAAAGGTGTTATCTTTAAAAAATATTCGATTAGAGGGAAATATTTAAAATTTTTTTGAATATCGGGCAAGAAAACGATCGAATTAGTATTAATTATTTTCCAGAAAATATTTTTCAATTCATCTTCAGAAGTCATTTGATCTAAATTAATTTGGAATATTTTTTTTTGAGAATAAAAACCAGCTATTTCTCTTTTTTCTATTAAATAAGCTAAATGGGCAATAAGAGTTTTTTTTCCTATTCCTTTTGGTCCGATTAAAATCAACCTCAAGGGAAAATTTTGCTTTAAAATTTGTTCTTTTTCTTTTTGATAACCAATTAACCAGCCAATTCTTTTCTGATAGACTAATAAATTTAAACTATGTTCTTTTTTATTATTTATCAAATAATAATCAGGATAATAAAACCAAGGTAATAAAGAAAAATCTATTTTTTTCACTTCTTCTCTCTTTTTAAAAAAAACAAATAAGAAAGCTGTATAAATATCTAGAAAAGAAATCTTAAATCTATTCATCAAAATTTCTATCAAAGGATTATTTCTTTCTAAAATAGAAATAAAAAAAATACTAGAATTAATTTTCATAAAATTAAAATTTTTTGCTAATTTAAGAGAATTGATTAAAATAGGTTTAAGATTTTTTAAAATGATTTGGAAATTATTGTATTTGAAATCTATTTTTTTATTATTATCAATTTCTTCCAAAAGTTCATTTAGCTCCCTTTTAATTTCTTGAGGATTGATATCTAAATTTAAAAAAATTTCTTTAATTTCTTTTAACCCTAAAAGGTGTTTGATTAAAGATAAATCAAGTTTATCTAAATGTTTAATTTCTAATAATGAATTTAAAATTATAAATTTCAATGTGTTATCTAAATAATCTTCTGGTAAATAATTATTTTCGAATAATAAATTTCGAGGCGCGAAGTATTTCAAAAGAAGAAGATCAATAAGAAAAATATAAAAAAGCCAAAAACCTATTAACGATAAATATTTCTTGCCCGAAAAAAATAAACCTAAACTAATAAAAATTATTAAATATTTGATTGTGGGTGCTAAAATTTTAAAAATTTTTTTTTGATTTTGGCTTAATTTTAAAATATAAATAAAATTATTCATTAAAAAACTACCAAATTAAAAATAAATGGAAAGCTATACCAAAAAATGAGAATAATGAAAAAAATAAAAAAATTTAGGCTGTGAAGAAGAAAACTAATCAGACTAACTAATAAAATAGGACCAACTTTATTTAAAGAAAAATGCTTATCTAAATTTACCAAAAGAGGAAATTTAGACTCAATTATCCAACTGATATTTTTAAAAAAATTAAAAATTAACAAAGGTACCTCAAAAAAATAATATTTTAAAAATTTATAAATAGGCTGGGAAATTTCAATAATTAAAGATAAAAATAGAATCATTTTAAAATATTTTAAAAAAATAAATTTAAAAAAGAGTTTTATTAGCGTTTTTAACTTTTTCCTCCTCAAAAATTTTTATTTTACCATATTCACCATCATATCCCGGATAAAGAATGATTTTATTATCTTCTATTCTTTTTAAAGCCAAAAAAACTGTCGGATATTTTTCCTCCATTTTTTTTTGATCATAATTACCAATTAGAATGTCAATTTCTGATTTAAAATCTTCTAATATCTTAAAATAAACATCCAAAACTTTTTTAGTTGTTGGTTGAGTTTGATAAATTTCTCCTAAAATTTCAGTTAGGGGTATTGTCCTTTTAAAGGGTGGTCTTTTGGAATCAAAATAATCAGAAGGACGATCGGCTAATTCTTCTACTCGACTTAAAACACCAATAGTTAATTTTTTTTGACAGATAGGACAAATATAATTCATTTTTTTTGATTCTTCTGGCGAACATTTTATTTGACACAAGCGATGACCATCATAATGATATTTCCCTTCTTCAGGGAAAAATTCAATAGTCATCACAATTTTATTTTTTTCATTAGGATTTTTAAGGGCTTTATATAAAGAATTAAAATTAAATTTTTCTAATTCAAAAACAGTAGCCTCTCTACCGATTCTATGAGGATAGGGTGAATGAGCATCAGAAAAAGAGACTATAGGTAAATTATCAAGCTCTGAGATTCGCCAATTCATTTGCGGATCAGAAGATAAACCAGTTTCTACCCCACCTAAATATTTAATATTTTCCTCAAAAGCTTCAAAAAGTGAGTCGAAACCTGACATTGATCCATAAAGAGAAAACCAAGGTGTCCAAATATGAGCCGGAATAAAAATCACTTTTTCATTTATTTCTAAAGAAATTTTTAAAACATCATTAACATCCAAACCTAAAATTGGTCGTCCATCACTTCTCAAATTACTTAAACCAGAAATTCTTTGATTAAATCGCTCTACTGAATCAAAATCAGGAAAAAAAATTAAATAATGAATTCTTCTTATTTTTCCCTTTTTATTATAAATAGAACTCAATTCACAACTCAAAATGAAATAAGACTCATCGTTGCCTGATTTTAATTTAAAAATACCTTCATCATATTCAATTAGTTTTGATTTAAGTTCTTGAAACCAAAGAGGATGAGTATAATCACCTGTAGCAATTAAATTCAACCCTTTCCATTTACCCCAATAATTTAAATTTTCTACATCTAAATTTTTAGAACATCCTCGAGAGTATTTTGAATGTAAGTGAAGATCAGCGATAATTCTCATTTAAAGAAGATGATCAGCGATTTTACTAGCAGCATAAGATTGAGGTTTAATTTTTACTTCAAAACCATAACTTTTTATCAGATTAATTAATTCTTTAATAACACTTCTACTTTTTCCATTGGTTCCTAAATCTAAATGAACTTCAAAATCGAATTTTAATTGTTCTCCTATTAAAAATTTAAAAATTTTTTGGCTTAAATTTAAACTTAAAATAGCCTCTTGCCAAAGACGACTATAAATATCAAGATTGTTTTTCGAAATAATTTTTTTCCAAAAATAACGAGCTCCATAACCAACACGATGAATAACAATTACCGAAATAAATTCGACTAAATTACCGCGTGTTTCTGAATCTGTCCCAATAAAAAGTTTGTAATTATATTCCGGTTTTTCCAAAATAAAATTTTTAATTAAATTTATTATCTCTTTTTTAGAAATACTCTCTCCTTTAGCTGTTTTAAACTCTTTCATTTTTATTATCAATTTTAAAAAATTCTTGATAAATCTCAATTAAAATAACTGAAAAGGGTAAAACAGTTAAAACACCCAAAATACCACCTAATTTAGCTCCGATCAAAATTGAAGCTAAAGTAATCAATGGTTTGATTTCAAAAACTTTTTTTGCTATTAAAGGAATAATTAAATTATTTTCTATTTGTTGAATTAAAATAAAACTACCTAATAACCATAAAATTTTATCAGGATGATTAGAAAAAGTAATTAAAATTGCTATTGAAGCAGAAATGATCGGACCTAAAATAGGAATAACTTCTGTTAAACCGGCAATTAAAGCAATTAAGCTGGCATAAGGAATTTTTAAAATTGTCATAAAAAGATAAGTTAAAGAACCAATAAAAATCATCAAAAAAATTTGGGAAGCTAACCAGAAAGCAAATTTTTTCTTAATTCTAAAATACAAATTAATGTAAAATTTATGTTTTTCACCAAATAAAAATTTAAAAATATCAGGGAAAAAATTAGTTTGAGTAGAAACATAAAAGGAAAGAATGATAATTAAAATAAAATTGAATATTCCTCCCAAAATATTAAAAAAATAAGAAGAAAAATTGAACAAGGTTTCCGGGGTAGTTTTTAAAAAATTAGAAAAATAATTATTAATATTCTTAATACCGTAACTTTCTAAAATCTCCTGAACCTGAGGATAAATATTTTTGACTTCTTTTATAATTACCGGTAATAAAACATATATTGAAAATATTAAAATAAAAATAAAAAGTAAATAAATCAAAGTAATATTTACAAAAAAAGGTATTTTCAAATATTTTTTAATAGCAATTGCCCATTCTTGAATAGCGATTCCTAAAACAATAGAAAAAAAGAGAATAAAAAAAATATCTTTAAGATACCAAATTAAAATTAGAAAGGCTGGAATTAACCAAAAGTAGATATTTTTAAAAATTTCTTTTTGCATTTCAAAATTATAACATACAAGAATTTCCCTTGGGATTAAAAATAGAGATTATATTTTTAGATTAGAATTAATATCTAAATTTCTAGCCTCTAAAGCTTTTTCTAAAAAAAAATAACCACAAAAAGCTATTTTAATCCCATTATCAGTAGCTAATGATTTTTGAGGGAAAATAATTTTTTGATTACTAAAATACTTTTTAAAAAGATTTCTTAAGAATTGATTAGAAGCTACACCACCACTAATAATGATCGATTGAGGTTTAAATTTTTCATAAGCTTTTTTAGTCTTAATAAGTAAAATTTCAAAGGCGGTTTTTTGATAGGAAGCTGCTAAATCGGCTTTAGTTGATTCATCAAGTTTATTATATCTTTTGATATCTTCAACTAATTCCCAAAAAGCTGTTTTCAGGCCAGAAAAACTGAAATTAAAATTATTAGTTAGCATTAAAGGGTAAGGCAAATTAAAAATTGGTTTACCTTTCTTCGCTAATTTTTCTAATTTAGGACCACCTGGATATTCTAAATTTAAAATCCGAGCTGATTTATCTAAACTTTCACCAATAGCATCATCAATTGTTTCGCCAATTTTCTTATATTTTTCTAACGATTCGAAATAAACCAAAATTGTATGACCTCCAGAAATTAAAAGGCCTAGAGCAGGAAAATCTATTTTTCTTAATTCTTGCCAAAGACTAAAATAGTCTTTTTTAATTAAAACAGAATAAAAATGGGCTATTAAATGATTGACGGGTATTATTTTCTTTTTTAACTTAATAGCTAATCTAAAAACAAAATCTTTGCCTGCTAATAAAGCTGGTGGCAAACCGGGGCCAATAGCAAAAGCTAAATAATCAATTTTCTTTTCATCAAAATTAATTTCATGAATTAGATCTCTATAAAGAATAGGTAAATTTTTACGATGCTCACGAGCAGTTAAGATAGGAACAATTCCTCCGTAAGGAGCATGAACTAAATATTGGCTTCGAAGTTTATGATTTAAAATTCTGAATTTTTTATTTTTAAATTCAATTAAGGCCAAACCTGTTTCATCACAGGTAGTTTCTATCCCCAAAATAATCATTGAAAAATTTGATATGAAAAATATAAAAGGTAAGTAATTCAATAATTAAGAGTTTTTTCAAAAAAATAATAATTAACCACGACACAAATCACCATAAATACGTCTCACATCAGGATTTTCACAATTACAATTTTGAGGTATATGTCCACTATAAGGTCGCCAGTTTTCCCAACTACCATCACTTCTTTGACACCTTATTTGTGCTCCAAACCCTACACCTTCTAATCTGTATAGACATTGGCAAGCTTCCACATTAACACTTTGACAAGAAGCTTGAGTCGATGTAGCTAAAGCTCTTACTGTCGCTGTAGCATAATAAGTACCACTAGCTGTCCAGATTACTGAAGTAGAAAATTCTCCTATAGGTGAATTAAAGATTGAGCTACTACTAATTCTTAGGTATTCTCCGCCACTTGTTGATATTACTAATGTAAAAATGGTATTTTCTAGATTTTGATTAGTAGTGCTAGCTGTTAAGATATAAGTAGTGCTACTACCAATTCTTAAACCAGATGTTGGATTAGCTTGACATAAAAGACTTAAAGTTGGAGGAGTAATATTATTGTTAACATTTATTGTTACCAAGTTAGATAAAACTGTATTATGATCATTTTTTTTGACTAATTTTAGAGTATATATTCCAGATGGTACTCTATTCACTTCTAAGTTGCGAGAAATAAAAATAATATTTGCATTATTAAAAACTTGCATAGGATTAAATGATAAATTTTGAGTTGTAAAATCTCCACTTGAGGGTGAAGGGTTAATGTTAGCTTCAGTTTCTAATAAAGCTATAATTGGGCAATAATGTTTATGAGAATAAATATTATAGGTAATAGAATTTATAGGATAAGTATTAGTTAAAGTAACCGAAGTAGAAATTGGAATTAAATAATATGATTGATCTGAGTGGTTAGGTCTATTTAAAGATCGCGTACTAGAAACAACATAAAAATATATTTGCCCCAAGTTTATTTGATTAAAGCCTCCCGCCATAGCAGATATTTTCCATAATTCATATTTATCTCGGCCTAAATATGATGGACTATTTATCATTCCTACTATAACACAATTTCTACCTTCTACCCTACCAGCTAATTGGTAACAATTTTGATTTTCAATTTTTGTACTCATTAGGGGTTCGGGATATATTCTTTCGAAAGTTAAATTAATATTAGTTGTTGCTGGAATAGTTAATTTATAAAATGATTTATCTAGAATAGTCACCAGGGGAGAAACATTGTAGAATTTAGAAAATATAGTAGTGGTATTTATTGTCTCTATTCCAACTCTAATTAAATCTCCTAAGTTTCTATAATTTGCCTCAGTAAAAATTTCTAAGGAAATTTTTTCTGTTCCAATTGGATCAGATGTTGGTGTTCTTTGGCTTAAACTATATTTATAAGAATAAAATAAAATATAAAAAAATACAATCAAAATTAAAGCTAAGAAAAAAATATTTAATGTTAAATTTGTTTTATTATTTTTTATCATTTTCAATTAAAACATTTAATATTATTTTAAAATATTTTTAAATAAAATTCAAAATTAAAATATTTATTTTTTAAAAAAATTCTTAATTAATTCAACAAATTTATCAATATCTTTTTTCTTTGTTTCCTTACCAAAAGATAATCTAATACTATTTTTAGCTCTTTCTGGCCATATTTTTGACACTACTTCATTAGGTATTTCTGTTCTTGATTTACATGCCATACCACTAGAAACAAATATTTTATTTTGATCTAAATAAATCAAAAGTTGTTGAGAAGTTTTCTGAGGAAAGTAAATATTTAAAATCTTAGGAGAAGAAAATTTGAGATTACCATTAATAAGAAAATCTACATTATTGTTTTTAAGCTGTTCAATAAAATATTTTTTGATTTTTTCCACATGATCTCTAAAATTTTTTCTGTTTTCTATCGCTATTTCCAATGCTTTGACAAATCCAACAATCGAAGGTACATTCTCTGTACTGCTCCTTAAACCAAATTCTTGTTCAGAACCAGAAATAAGCCTTTCTAAAACTACGCTGTTTTTTTTATATAAACAAGCAATTCCCTTGGGTCCATAAATTTTATGGCCAGATAAAGTCATTAAGTCAACACCTAAATTTTTAACAGAAATATCTTCAGTAAGAGGCGCTTGACTGGCATCTAGATGGAAAAGAATTTTTATTTCTCTTTTTTGATTAATATTTTTTAATTTCTTTGAAATCTCTCCGATTGGCTGGATAATACCTATTTCACTATTTACATAATGAGTAGTAATTAAAACTGTATTTTCTTTAATTAAATTTTCTAATTTATTAAATTGAATAATACCATTATCATCAAAAGGTAAAAAGTCATAATCTATTAAATTTAAATTTTTTAAATCTTTCAATGGCTCAAGAATTGAGGGATGATCAATTTCGGTGGTTAAAAAATGAGGTTTAATCTTTAATCTAAAATAATATAAATAAGCTAAACCCTTAATAGCTAAATTATTACTTTCTGTTGCTGATGAAGTAAAAATTATTTCATTAAAATGATCTACTTGAATTAAATTTTTAATTAATTCACGTGATTGATCAACAGCCATTAATGCTTTTTGCCCAAAACTATGCAAGCTTGATGGGTTACCAAAATATTCAATAAAGTATTTTTTCATTTCCCTCAAAACCTCCTTATCTAATGGTGTTGTAGAAGCATAATCAAGATAGATCATTTGTTTATTTAAAATTATCTCGTTGAAGTAGTAATTAAATCAAAAGCATCAGCACCAACTCTTGTCCATAAATTTGAACCCGATTTTATTATTAAAGAAGAAGAGTTTTGACAAGCATTTAAACCTGGCGTAGCAGAAAAAATAACAAAAATATAAGGTTTGTTGGATGGTTTTACTGATAAATTTTGAGTAATTAGGGTAGTAGAACAATAAATAGTGTTAGATTGAGAAGGAAATCTAATTAGTCTTTTTGTCGGATTTAAATTTTCAAGACTGCCAAAGGTTGAAAAATCTAAACTCTCTCCCATTACTCTATTATTTTCTGAATTGTACTGTTCACCGTAAATACCCCAACAATTAGTTCTTTCTCGATTATCATTACCAAATTGACATAAAACATAAGCAAGGTTAGGTTGAGTAGTAAACCTAATAGTCAGAAAACAATTACCTCGTCTAAAATTGACTTGAGGTTGATTATTAATACCCAAAATAGGATTATTGTTATCAAAGATAATAAATCTTATTTGACATCTACCTTGAATATTTTGATTTATCATTTGATCATCTAAAGAAAAATCTAAATCTTGTGGTCCTCTTTCTAAAAAAGATAAAATTATTAAAGGCAAAGAGTAAACAGCTATTAGTAAAATAAGCCCTAAAATAACATAAGGAAGATTTTTTTTCACTTCATCAAATTTTTTGAAATAGAAAAGTAAACCTAAATAGACAAAAATAGCAATAGAGCCTAAAATTATTAAAGATTGTAAAAGGCGAAGAATTAGATTCAAAATCTGAATAATTTCTTGCATCAAAAATTAGGAATAAAAATTTTTATTAAATCAAAAATTAATTCTCGATTAATAAATATTATACCTAAAATAAGAAGACCTAAAACAGTAAAAATTAGAGTTAATTTAAAATCTTTGTAATTTCCTTTACTAAAATAAATTTTTATTCCTAAATAGATAAAACTAAAAATTGAAATTAAAATAGCTAAGATCAAAAAAATTTGAGTTAATTGTGAAAAAAAATTAATAATCGGTTGAGTGAAATGAGAAAACATTAATTATTTTAAAAAAGAAAAAATTATCAAGGGTAAAGAAAAAGCAGCCAAAATAAAAGCAATTCCTAGAATAATAAAAATTAACTCACTATGCCAATCTTTTCCTTGGCTTAAGGTATATTTTATCCCAGCAAAAATTAAAAGCCCGATGCCTAAAATTAAACCGATATTAAAAAAAATCCATAAAAAACCTTCAATTTTACAAAAAAAATAATCTAAGCCAGTTAAATTAAAACACCCCACCTCTTTTCCTAATTGAGCGAAGGTAAAATTAAACATTTATTTATTTTAATGAGTAATCAAAATATTTTCCTTTTTAGGAAGATTAAAAGCTGTTCCACAATTTTTTATATCTAATACAGTAATTTCTATTTGATTATAAGTATTCCGAGGTAAATTAATTGGTAATTGAACTATTTTCTCCCGACGATTTTTTTCATAAGATAAATTAAAGCTAAAAGTTCTAGTAAATCTTTGCCATTGGGCAGTTAATACTTCATTTCTTTCATTTAAGTTTAGATTAATAGCATTAGCAGCTTTAACTGATAAAGTAATATTACATCGACCATTAACACTGGCTGGCTGTCTAAATTTATAATCAAATCTGATAAAAAATGGTGGATCAAAAAGATAATAACCCGCTACACCTCTTACAAGATCGCCCAAGATTGATCTAAGTATTGATTCAAAATTAGAAAAGTTTAGTCTTATATCAAATGTTTGAACACCAATAACCTCTATTTTTAATTCTTCTAAAACAAATTCCATTCTCTCTAATGGTATTCTAACATCGTATTGATAAATATTAACTCGACAATTATTAGAACGAAAATAAAGTCGGATAGTATCACCCGGTTGATGAGCAATTTCTCCTAATTCTACATCTTGGGGTCTATTATTAATATCAATAAGATAACGAGAACTATCAAAATTTCTAGTACGAAGATTATAAGCATCAACATCTAAATTACAATTTCCTTGATTAGTATTGGCAACAAAACTAATTTTATTTTCATAATAACCAATGCTTCCTAAATCAACATAAATATTTCTTACTTGATTTTGAGATTGATTATTTGATTGTTGATTTCCTTGTTGATCAGAAGCTACAAAAGTTCCTCCTGTAATACCTCTCTCTAAAGCTCTAACAAGACTAAAAGCTAAAACAGCTACTATAACACCTAATAAACCGTAATAAAACCTTGGATGGGTTTTACTTGTTTCCCCAGGAGCAGTAATATATAAAATACCTGCCCAAATTAAAAATATTACCGCTAAAAACAAAGCTAAGGTATAAACAAACTTAAGGATGGTAACTAATATCCACAAAGTACATTGACCTAATCCTTGTTCACAAGGATTTACTCTGGGTAAAATACCTTGCTGAGAACTTGGGCCAAGATAAATAGCTTCTAAACCATTCGGACCTATTTTTACATTTAAAACTGCTAAATCTAAAACACTTTCTTGACTTATTCCCAAAATTTGAGCTAGTCTTTGCCTTTCTACACTATCGGTTTTAATTACTTCATCAGCAGCTTGAGTTAAAAGAAGATACCAATTACCATAAGTTTCTCTTACTGCTTGATTTACATCTCGATTAGGATCATTACTAATAATATTATTTCCTGAAACAACATACACTCCACTGGTGGCATAAGCTCTATTTAATAATTCAGCTGCTTTTTGTCTTACTTTATCTCGAAAAGTAAAATCAGTAATTTCTCTTACTTGTTGAGTAGTTTTAATTCCAAATTGAAAAGGATTAAAAAAGTAATCTTGAGCAAAAACAATGAATGGTAAAAAAAGAATTACAAAAGTTAAATTTTTATTCATTAATTATCCTCGGCTTAAAGTAAATTCAATTCCTCGAACTATACTAAAAGCTAAAATAGTAATAATTGCTCCAATAATAGCCCAAATTAAGTATTTTTTAGCATTTTCATCATTGGGTTTAGTGGCAAATAAAAGCCCACTATAAATTATAAAACCAACTGAAATTATAAGCGAAACAGTATAAATAAGAGTGAGTATTTTTTGAGCTAACCATAAAAGACATTTTCCTACTAAACCCGGAGGGATGCTTTGTCCTCTTAAAACATCCAAAATAGTAAATGGGGTACAAGATATTTTTTGAGGAATAAATTCTCTTATTTGAGCATAAAGATAATTATTTTGATTAAAGTTAAATAAGGTTAAAAAAATAAGATTTAAAATTAAAAATAAGAAAAATTTGGCCATTTTTCATCCAATATTACCAGTAGCTACTAATCGTTCAATTAATAAAACTAAAGAATAAGAAACTAAAGCCACAACAAAACCAGTAATTATCCAGATTAAATTTTTACCTAAATTTTTAATTTCTCCAGGTTGAATAATAATTCTCAAACCAGTAAGAGCAATCATAATAATAGAAAAAGCTACTGACAACCAAATCAAAAGTTTAAATAACCAACTAAAGAATAACAAAAGACAAGGTAAAATATCATCACAAACTAATGGAGCTGGCACAGGTTCGGGTGATGGTAAACCAAATTTTGGATCAAAAGGATATTTAGAAAATTGAAAAATCATAATATAAGACCTATTAAAATAGGCTTATTAAAAATTTTTTAATCTCCTCAATAATCTAAAAATATTCATATATTTTAAATCTTTTATCTTGATTAAAATATCTTAATTCTTATCTATTATTTTATTTTCGTTATTATTTTATTGACCTAATTCCCCACGCTGAACAAATTGACTGATAAGATTAATTACGGCCCAAGCAACTAAAGCAACGATTAATCCGATAATTCCCCAGATAATTTTGTCTTTTCCAGCATCAAATTTTCCTTGCACAATAATCAAAACACCAGCCCAAGCAAAGAAGATAATTGCCAAAGCAACCGATATCCAAATAATCACTCTGAAAACAATATTAAAAATTTCAACTATTGTATCTCTTACATCTCCCTTAATTAAGCCAACTTCGGGATCATCAATAACTCCAGGATCTGGAATTCCTTGACTATAAATTATAAATGGTAAAAAAAGGCCTAAAAAAATATAAATTAAAAGAGTATAAGCAATAATACTTTTCATTTTTGAGCTTTATCAAAAATTAAGTAAAAATTTAAAAAATAATTTAAAATTTTCCGACCTGAATATTAATATAATTTTAATTATTTAATAATTTAATAATTTTATAATATATTTTAAATTAACCCAAATTGATTTGTGGATAATGACAAATAAAATTTATTCCGCTATTTTAGAAGCTTTAGGTGGAATTTTGGTTGAAATTGAAACAGGTTTAATGAATGGTTTAAATTTTTTCTCAATTATTGGCTTACCTGATAAAGCTATTCAAGAAGCTAAAGAAAGAATAAATTTAGCCCTAAAATCAATCAATGCTAAACCTCCTTTAAAATTTAATAAAAGAATAGTGGTTAATTTGGCTCCCGCTAATTTGAAAAAAGAAGGATCTTATTTAGATTTAGGAATTACTATTAGTTTTCTCAGGGCAACTAATCAGATAAAATTTCCTAATAAAAAAATTTTATTTTTAGGTGAATTAGGACTGGACGGATCTTTAAAAAAAATTAAAGGCTTATTGCCAATTATTCTCAATTTTTATAAAGAATTTGATGAAATTTATATTCCGTACGAAAATCTTAATGAGGTAAAATATCTTCAAATTAAAAATTTATATCTTTTTAAAAATTTAAAAGAAATAATTGATCATTTGGAAAATATTAATCCTCAACCACATTTTGAACCGTTATCATTTTTTGAACTTTATCAAAAAAATGAAAGTGAATTTGACTTTATAAAAATTTCTGATTTTACTCTAAGAGGAATAATAATTGCCGCCGCTGGTCGACATAATTTACTTCTTTTTGGACCACCAGGAACAGGAAAAACTTTAATTGCTAAAAATTTAGTTAATCTTTTGCCTAATTTAAATTATGAAGAATCTCTGGAAGTTAGTAGTATTTATAGTGCTTATGGATATCATTTAGATCATTTAATTATTAATCCACCTTTCCGTAATCCTCATCATTCTTCGTCAGCAATAGCTATTATCGGTGGTGGTCAAAATCCCAAGCCAGGAGAAATCACTCTTGCTCATCGAGGTGTTCTATTTTTAGATGAATTACCAGAATTTAAAAGAGATGTTTTAGAATCTTTGCGCGAACCATTAGACAGCGGCGAAATTAATATTAGCCGAGCGAGAAAAAACATTAAATTTCCATCAAGATTTTTATTTATCGGCGCTTATAATCCTTGTCCATGTGGGTTTTATAATGACCCTGAAAAAGAATGTCGCTGTTATCTAAATGAAATATTAAAATACTATAAAAAAATTTCTGGACCTCTTTTAGATAGAATTGATATGCAACTTAATATTCCTCGTTTAAAAAGTGAAGCTATTTTTTCAGAAGAAAAAAATTCTTTCAAAAAAATAAAAAAGAAAATTGAAGAAATGAAAATAAAACAATTTGAAAGACAAAATAAATTTAACAGCGAACTTTCTCTAAAAGAGATAAAAATTTATTGTCGATTAGATAAAGCAGCAGAAGATTTTCTTAGAAATTCAATTGATAAATTTCATCTATCTCTAAGAGCGATTAATAAAATTATTAAAATTGGAAAAACAATTGCTGATTTAGAAAATAAAGAAATTATTCAGATTGATCATATAGCTGAAGCTCTTCAGTATCGGATTAATAATCTTGAAAATGATTAATTTAAAAAACAAATATTTATTGAGATTAAATGGTAACAAAATAAGAAATAAAAGAGTTTTAATAAGAGTTGATTATAATATCAATCTTAAAAATAAAAATTTTGAAGACATCTATCGTATTAAACAAAGCTTGTCTACAATTAATTTTTTAATCAAAAATAAAGCTAAACAGATAATATTAATTACTCATCTAGGCAGACCAAAAAATAAAAATGATAAAAATTTGTCCACAAAAAAAATTCTCCCCTTCCTTAAAAAATACTTACCTCAAATTAAATATTACTTCTGGCAACCCAGTTTTAAATTACCCTTCAATCATATTATACTATTAGAAAACATAAGATTTTTTAAGGAAGAAGAAAAAAATGATTATGATTTTGCTCTTTCTTTGAGCAAACTAGGGGATATTTTCGTTAATGAAGCTTTTTCCGTATCTCATCGTCAACATTCTTCAGTCTATCAATTAAAAAAATTTCTACTAACTTATTATGGTTTAAATTTTGAAAAAGAAATTGAAAATTTAAATTATGTTCTAAAAAAAGATAAAGGGGTTGGTTTAGTTATCGGTGGAATTAAATCAGAAACAAAAATTCCTCTTATTAGAAATTTTCTTAAAAAAGCGGATGTAATTATTTTAGGAGGCGGAATAGTTAATACTTTTTTACAAGCAAAGAATTTTGAAGTAGGTCAATCAATTATTGATAGAGATTATTTAAGGGAATTTAAAAAAATTAAAAGTAATAAAATTATTATACCTTTTGATTTTCAAACAAATAAAGGCTACCGCTATTTAGGTGAAATAAATCCGGATGAAATTATTTATGATATTGGTCCAGAAAGTATAAAAGAATTTATCAATAATCTAAAGATGGTAGATTTAATAGTTTGGAATGGACCTCTAGGGTGGATAGAAAATAAGAAATATTTTCAAGGATCAAAATTATTTGTTCAATTACTATCAAAATTAAAAAAATATAAAATTGCAGGCGGTGGAGAAACTTTAACTATTATTAATTCTTTAAAATTAAACAAAAATTTCAATTTTCTTTCCACTGGCGGCGGTGCAATGCTATATTATTTAGCTTATCAGAAATTACCTGTCTTTGAAGAATATTAAATAATTTAGCATTAATTTAAATTTATAATATAATTTAAATAATGGAAAATTATAAAAATATAACCAATAATTTAATTTGGATTTGTACTATTAGTCTTATTGTCTATTTTATTTTTCTTCCTATAGGTAGTACTAGACCCAATCCCCAACAAATTTCCCCTGCAGAAGAAAACAGATGGCAACTTGAAGCTAATCCATTGCTTTTATTAGAAAATGAGCCTGATTTAAAAAAATTAATTCCTGATAAAAATTCTTCTCCTACTCCTGAATTTCCAAAAGCTTTATTACCAATAACGGAATAACTTATTAAATAAATCAAAGGGATTACTTCCTACTACGGAAAAAGCATATAATTCTAAAGCTCCGATATCAGAGTTGATTTTTTTTGATTCCCCACGATTGACTAAAAATCCTAAAAAAAATGACGGCATCTGAATTAAAAAGAAATTAAAATTTTCAATTCCCAAATTAAAATAAGAATAAATCAATTTAGCTAATTCAGAGTAATTAGTTAAAAAATCTTTTCCCCAAAAAAATAATTCATTATCTTTCATTGGAGTTAAACTGACAATCAAATTAAAATCATTTTTCTTTTTAGCTAAGTTTAGTTTTTCAGAAAGATAAAAGATATCATTTAAATAGTCCGACTTAAATTTTTCTTGATAGTTTTTATATTTATCTAAATGATATTTTATTTTCTCAGGAATATCTTCTAAAGAAAATATTTGAAGATGGGGATGAAAAATACTTGCCCCCGAACGAAAACCATAATTCCAGATGATTATTTTAATTTTTTCTTCAAAATTAGAAAACCAATTGTTTGCTAATAAAAGAGAATTTTTAATATCATTTTCATTAAAATTATGATTTTTAAAAATTATCAAAGAATGATTTTTAGAAGATTTAGTCAAATTACTCGCTGTAATTGCTGATTCATTTTCTAATCTACCAAATTCATCCTCAGGGGTTGAATTTAGTACATCACAAAAAGGATCATATTGATTCTCTATTTTAATATTCTCTTTTTGAGGTTCAGTTCTTCTTGCTCGCCAAATATTAAAATGGGTTTCTTGATTAAGAATTTTATTTATTATTATTATTATTTCTTGTTTTTGAGCATCCTTAAATTTATCTTCAATGATTTGTGGTAATTTTAATTCTGCTATTTCTTTTTTAACTTCAAAAATTCTTTGAAATAAATTTAAATCTACTTCTGAAAAATTATTTATTTTTTGAAAAAGCTCTTCCATTAATTAAAATTATATAAGGTAAATTTGATTAAATTAAATTTATTATCTCTTTTGACACAAAAATTTAAATATCTTTCTCCTGATATTATAAGTTTATTTTGATAAATTATTTCAAAATAATATTTAAAATTTTTTTTTAAACTCTCTAGAAGAATAAAGAAAAAAATTTTTCTATCTTATGTTTAATTTTGCTTCTATATAACACCTTTCCCTTGCCTTCTATTACTACAACAAGAATATTTTCATTTTTTTAAATTTTTTTGTTAAACAAAGTGCCTCTTTAAAATTTTATCACTCTAAAAAAAAATTTTTTAATTTTATTCATCTTTAAAAATATTTTCATCTAAAAATTTCTTTAAGTCTAATAAATTTTTTTCATAGAAAAAAGATTTAATACCTAAACTTTCAGCGCTTTTAACTGATTATAGATTATGATCAAAATAAATAAATTGGTTAGGTAATAAAGTAAATTTATTTAACAAAATTTCAAAATATTTAGGACCTAATTTTGGTGGATTATTTTCTAAAGTAAAAACCTCATATGGAGCTCTATCTAAACCAAAATTTTTAAATTGATCTTTTAAAGCATTAGTAATAATAAGCTTATCTTAATTATAGTTTTCTAATAGCCTTAAAATTTCTTCAAAAATTATGAAGTTGCCACTTTTTTCATCCTTAATATACAAACAATGGATTGCATCGACTAGTATTAATTTAATCATAATCTAACTTTTTATTTATTTTAATGACGATTTATCACAAGTTAATTTTTAAATAAAAAAATTTAATAAAACTAAAATTTCTCCCCAAATGAAGAAAAAACTAATATATTATTTTAAATCTTTTTAAAAATTCGTGATAGCTTTGAATTATCTATCTTTTATTTTGTTTTTTTATATTTTTCCTAAAATAAAAATTTTTTAAGATTACAATGGTGACAGTTTATCAATAAATATGAATTTTTAAAAAAATTATTTTAATTATCTTTGCCCTTCTTCTAAGATTAT
>JANXCM010000019.1 GCA_025060085.1 Patescibacteria group bacterium | reverse complement strand
GTATTTAAATTTAATAATTTTTCTTTTATAGCTTTTTCAACTTGTTGCCTTATGTCTCCAATGTCATCGATACTTTTTTTAAAATTTTTATTATTTTTATTCTCTGGTCCGAATATCATTTTTTATTTTTAAAAGATAGCAATTTAATTAAGACCGGATTGAATTTTTATTTTAATCTTTTAAATGTAATTTAATTTTCAACCCTTTTATTTTTCAATTATTTATAATTATGTTTTAATATAATTATTGATATATTAATTATATATAAATAAAAAATTAAACATTTTTAATATTACAAGAAACTCTACTTCTTACTTTCCTTATGCTTGGTATGTTTTCGACACCATTTGCAAAATTTATTTAATTCTAATTTTTTTTCAGCTCCTTTTTTTTTCCAATAATAATAGTTTGCTCTTTGACATTCAGTACATTTCATTCTAATTAAATTTCGTGTTTTAACTGCCATTTTATTATTTATTGATTTATTTCTTCTTCTATAGGTGGATTTTGATTTTGATTTTGATTTATATTATTGTTTTGATTTGGATTGGGCGGATTAATGGGTGGTTGATTTTGAATAAATTGATTATTAACTGGTAAATTAGGTTGATTTAAATTTCCTCTGATTCTATTTTTAATTAAACTTAAGGCTTGACTATTTTCATCTAAGGGTGCAATCCATAGAATTTGATTTTTATTTAAATAAATTTTATTTTGGGGTTGCCAAGGTAATTGATTAATAGGAATTAAAACATTATTTCCTGTTTGTTGATCAACACGGTAAAAATAAGCATCAGTTAATTTCATTTTAGGAAGATAAATTAATCGACCAATATAGAGTTCGCCATTAAGAAAATAAACACCGACATATTTTTCAGTAAAAAATGTTCGTTTAATTAATATCGCTAAAAAAATTATCAGTAAAGCAAAAATTAAATACCAAAATATTTTAGGGTTAATTCTAATTTTTATTTCTCTGCCTTCCATTTTTAAATCAAAATAACTGAATTAATTTTTTCTTCGACAAGCTTAATTGGTTGATTGGTTCTTTTTATCTCTTTAATATCCTTTACTGGAATTGTTTTAATCTTTTCGTTAATTACCATAATTTTATCATCATTATTAACTAAATCAATAAATATTGGCGTACCAAGTTTTTCTTTTAAATCAAATATTTTTATTCCTCTTCCACCTCTTTTCTGAAAATTAATCTCTTTAATTGAAAATTTTTTGGCATAACCATTGTTAAAAATAATCAAAACACAATTTTTATTTACCGCTGAAGCATTAAAAATTTGATCAGAGGGTGAAAGTTTAATTATTTTCACTCCCGCTGATGATCTGCCTTGAATAGGAATACCTTCTTTTATTCCTAAAGAAAAACCATTTTGAGTAAAAATAATTATTTGTTCATCTTCAAGAGGTAGAACCTTCACTAAAGTATCATTACCCTTAAGTTTAATTATTTGTACTCCTGTTTTTCTATTGGATAAAACATCATCAATTTTAATCTTTTTACCTAAGCCCATTTTAGTTAAGCAAATAAGATTTTTTTGATTACTTGCTCTAAAAACATCAATAAGATGTTCATCTTTATCTAAACTAATTGTTGATTCTAAATATTTCGGATTTTCATAAAATTCAATAACAGGAATAGTAAAAAATTTTCCTTTTTGAGAATAAGTAAAAATTTTTTCTTGAGTATTAGTCAAAACCAATTTTCCAAATTCATCTTTGGTTTTTATGATTTTTTCAACAGGAGTATCAATTTTAAAAGATCTTACTAATTTTTTTTGATTAATGAAAAGTAAAATATCTTCTTTAATAATTTCTTTATCTTCTTTAGCGTTAACTATATCTTCTTCGATAATTTGAGTTTTTCTCTTTTCACCATACTTTTCTATCAACTCATCAATTTCTTTGATTATCAATTCATCAATTTTTTTAGGATATTTCAAAATAATCTCCAATTCTGATTTAAGTTTTAATTTTTCATTCAATTCTTCAATAATTTTTTTAGTTTCCAACGAAGTTAAAGAACGAAGAGGCATTTCCAAAATTGCCTCAGCCTGACGATCATTTATTTTTAATTTAGATATTAAATTTTTTTTAGCTGTTTGCTTATCAGGAGATTTTTTAATAATTTTGATAACTAAATCTATATTTTGAATAGCTTTCTTAAAACCTTCTAAAATTTCAATTCTCTCTTTAGTTTTTTCCAAATCATATTTTGTTCGACGACGAATAACTTCTCGTCGATGATTCAACCAATTAATTAAAATTTCTTTTAGATCAAAAACTCGCGGTTGAAGACCATTTTCTAAAGCAATTAAATTAAAATAAAAATTTTTTTGAAGATCGGTTAAGCGATAAATTTTATTAATTGTATTTTGAATCAATCTTTCTTCTTTATCGGCGAGTTCAATAATTATTCTTATCCCTTCTCGATTAGATTCATCCCTTACTTCCTTTATTTGGGGTAAAATTTTGTTTAAACCTAAATCAGCAATCTGACGAACTAGTTCAGATTTATTTACTTGCCAGGGTATTTCAGTGATAACTAAATATTTATTTCCTCTTTTCGTCTCTTCTATTTTAATCTTCCCTCTAATAACTATACTTCCTTTTCCTGTTTTATAGGCTTCAAAAAGAGTTTTTTTTCCATAAATAATTCCACCAGTAGGAAAATCAGGACCCTTAATAGTTTGAAGAAGTTCTTTAAGTGAAATATTTTGATCTTTAATAATTTTCTTTATCCCCTCTCCAATTTCGATAAGATTATGAGGAGGAATACTGGTTGCCATTCCCACAGCAATTCCTAAAGAACCATTGATGATTAAATTGGGTAGTTTAGATGGTAAAACAATAGGCTCTTTTCTGGTATTATCATAATTAGGACGAAAATCAACAGTGTCTTTATCAATATCAGCTAACATTTCTACTGCAATAGGAGAAAGCTTAGCTTCAGTATAACGATATGCTGCAGGTGGATCACCATCTAAAGAACCAAAATTTCCTTGCCCCCAAATTAAAGGATGACGAAGAGAAAAATCCTGAGCTAATCTGACTAATGTTTCATAAACAGCTTGATCACCATGAGGATGATAACGAGCGATAGTATTACCCACAATATTAGCACACTTAGTGAACTTCTCATTGGGCCAAAGAGTCAATTCTTTCATTACATATAATATTCTTCTCTGAACAGGTTTCAAACCATCACGAACATCAGGTAGGGCGCGAGAAATAATTACACTTAAAGCATAATCTAGATAAGAATTTTTTAGCTCATAAGTAATTTCTGACGATTTAATTGTTTCTTTCATTGAAACAATTGTTATCTTTTTATATTTACAATTTTTTAAAAAAATTAAAACTTAAAAAATTATTTTTCTTAATTAATATAAGAACTTCAAATTATCTAAAAAAAAATTAAATTGCCTATCTAAATAATTCAACAAAAAAACTGTAAATATTAGCTAAACCAGTTTTAAAAATATTAGCCGTAGTGGTAATAGTAATTTCTGCTGGTGAAGGTTGAGGTCTTAAAAAAGAAAGAAGATGTCCTCCTTGAAGCCACCAAAGAAAAATAACAATAATAAAAACAGCTACCGTATATTTAAATGCTCGAAATTTGTTTTGAATATGTTTTTGTCTTTCTTGATCGTTCATTTTTAATAAATTAAGTTATTATCTAAATTTATTTTAAACTTAAAAATTAAATTAAAATAAAGTTTTTTTCTTCAATTTTTTTAAAATTAATTTTAATCGTTTTTATCTTTTCACCCTTAAGATTATTTTTATTATTTATATCAATAATCACTTTAAATTTTAACTTATTTTTTATTTTTTGAAAATCATTTAAATGGCAATTAATTAAAGCAATGTCAATTTCTCCCCATTCATTAAATATGTTAGTTAAAATTTCATCAGTTAAATTTTCTGTTAAATAAACTAAATTTGTAAAATTAATTTTAAAAACAAAAATTAGTTTGTCCTTATTGAAATAGGATCGAAAATATACCCCCCCTGTTTCGTATTCACCGGAAAGATTAAAAAATTTATTAGTATTGAGATTTCTTTTAGGATCTGATAAAATAATAATATTTCCTTCTTTTATTTTTGAAGGGTCAAAAAAAATTTTAGTTTTTTCCAAATCTAATTCAATTTCATCGTCTGTTTTTTTTATAATCATTTTTCAAAATATAAAGGTTTTTATATTTTAGGTAAAATTAATTTGAAAAGAAAAACAATAGAATTAATTAATTTTTACACTTTATTTTAAAAAATATTTTTTAAAATATTTACTTATAAAATATTATTAAAATATTATATCATGAGTATAACGTAAAAATAAATAAAATAATTAATAATTAAATTTAAAAATGAATTCTACCTCAACATTACCCAATACAAAAATTAAAAAATTAGAAATAGGAAGTGTTATCAAAGGAAGAATTATTAAAAAAAAATCCAAAGAAGTTTATGTTGATTTATCTCCTTATGGTATAGGAAGAATTTATGGTTATTTTTATTTAAAAAACAAAAACTTAATTAATCAGGTCAATGAAGGTGAAGAAGTTATGGTTAAAATTTTAGGTTTTGATGATGGGTATGGAAATTTTGAAATTGAACTTCAGGATTATCACTATCTAAATAATTGGCAAAAAATTAAAGAATTAATGAATAATAAAGAGATTTTAGAATTAGAAGTCAAAGAAGCCAACCGTGGAGGGTTAATTGTTGAATTAGAAGGTATTAAGGGTTTTATTCCAGTTTCTCAATTAACTCCTGAAAATTATCCACGGGTTCAAGAAAATGATAAAAAGCAAATATTAGATCATTTAAATAAATTTGTAAATAAAAAATTAAAATTAAAAATTATTAGTTTTGATCCTTCTAATAATAAGTTAATTTTTTCCGAAAGAGCAACTAATTTAGATAATTATCAAAAAATATTATCTCAATTTAAAATTGGTCAAATAATTGAGGTTGAAATTTCTGGTATCAGTTCTTTTGGCCTTTTTGTGGTAGTTAATAAAGAACCTCAAATAGATGGTCTTATTCATATTAGTGAAATTCCCGAAAAATTTAAAAATCTGGAAGAATCTTTTTCTGTCGGTCAAACCATCAGAGCTCAAGTAATTAAAATAGATAATGATCGAGTAAATTTAAGTCTTAAATATCTCTCTGATGATCCTTGGCTGAAATTTATTGCTCAACATCAAACAGGAGATATTATTGAAGGAAAAGTAATTGAAAAAAATGACGATATTTTTGCGGTGATTGAAATTAACGGGGTCAAAGGTATAGTTTTAAACAATTTAGAAAAAATAGAAGTAGATCAATATTATCAATTTAAAATTTCATCTCTTGATCCTAAGGAAAAAAAGCTTATTTTAGATTTAGTAACATCCGAAATTTAAAATATTGGTAACATATTTTTCAAAATGGATAAAAAAATTATTCGTTACTTTCTCATTTTTTTGTTCACCATTTTTATTTTTTTTCTCTCCTCCGCCTTTTTCTTTCAAAAAGCAATTAAAAATATTAGTCTATTAGAAATAAAAAACCTAATTGAAAATAACAAAGTTAAAGAAATTTTTATAAGCGACAATACTATTATTGTCCAAACAAAAGATAATAATTTTTTAAAAACGACTAAAGAAGCCAATGTAAGTTTTTGGCAATTAGCTAAAGACCTTCAAATTTCAACTAATAGTTTATTAAATTTAAAAATTACTTCTCAAAATAAAAATTATCAAGAACTTCTTCTTGCTTTAGTTATTAATCTTCTTCCAGTAATTATAATTATTGGACTTTTTTGGTATATGTTTTCTCAAGCTCAAAAAGGAGCAGGACAAATATTTTCTTTTTCTCGTTCAGGAATTAAAGCTTACGATCCACGAAAAGAAAAAATAACTTTTAATGATGTCGCTGGTTTAAAAGAAGCTAAAGAAGAATTAAAAGAAATAATTGATTTTTTAAAAAATCCTCAAAAATTTTTATCTCTCGGAGCTCGAGTACCAAAAGGAGTTCTATTAGTTGGTCCACCTGGTACAGGTAAAACATTATTGGCTAAAGCTACCGCAGCTGAAGCTGGTGTTCCTTTTTTTTATATCTCTGGATCAGAATTTATCGAACTTTTTGTTGGTATTGGTGCTTCAAGAATTAGAGATGCTTTTTCGGTGGCAAAAAAAACAGCACCTGCTATTTTATTTATCGATGAAATAGATTCAATAGGCAGAACAAGAGGAATTGGAATTACTGGTGCTCATGAAGAAAGAGAACAGACTTTAAACCAATTATTATCTGAAATGGATGGATTTGAAAAAGAAATACCCTTGGTTGTTTTAGCTGCTACTAATCGACCTGATATTTTAGATCCTGCTCTTTTACGACCAGGAAGATTTGATCGAAAAATATTTTTAGATCTACCAACTATTTCAGAAAGAGAAGAAATTTTAAGAATCCATCTTAAAAATAAAAAAACAGGTAAGATTGATGTTAAACAGATTGCTGAAAGAACACCCGGTTTTTCCGGAGCAGATTTAGCTAATCTTTGTAATGAAGCAGCTATTTTTGCTGCTAGAAAAAATAAAACACAAATTGAACAAGAAGATTTAATTGCCGCGATTGAGAAAATATTACTCGGACCAGAAAGAAAATCAAAAGCTTATTCCAAAAAAGAAAAAGAAATTGCTGCTTATCATGAAGCTGGTCATGCAATTGTTGCTCATTATTTACCACATTCATCACCTGTACAAAAAATTTCTATTATTGCTCGAGGAAGAGCTGGTGGTTATACACTGAAAACCCCATTAGAAGATCGTTCTTTTTATTTCAAAAAAGAATTTTTAGATGAATTGGCAAGTATTTTAGGAGGTTATGCAGCAGAAAAATTAATTTTTGGGGATATTTCCACTGGAGCAAGTTCAGATTTAAGAGTCGCCACTAATTTAGCTAAAGAACTGATTACTTCTTATGGAATGTCAGAAAAATTTGGTCCAATAAGTTTAGGTAGAAAACAAGAAATTATTTATGGCTCCAAAGAATATTTTGTTGAAAAAGATTATTCAGAAAAAACTGCTGAAGAAATTGATCAAGAAGTTCAAAAAATTTTGAATAATTCTCTTCAACGAGCAACAAAAGTTTTAGAAATTAAAAGAGATAAATTAGATTACTTAGCTAAAATTTTGATTAAAAAAGAAACAATTGAGAAAAAACAATTTGAAAGAATTATTGGGGAAGAAAAAGGAAGTTTAAATACTTTCTAAATAAATTTTAAAAAGCTTAAATTTGAGGTATTTCGGAACTGGGAGGAATATACCTAGTAGGAATTTTTTCAATACCATAACTAGGAACAACCTCTTGAGGAACATGATAAATAGATGCTAATTCTTCTGTATTCAAAACAATTCTATTTGAAGGAAAATCAGTTAAAAATCTGCCTTTAGTATATAACCAAATAAATCTTTTCCTAAAAAATATTTTTTCATCTAAATAAGGAATATAACCAGAAATTGGACGATCAATAGTAGTAATAGTTTTTGTATCTCGAACGATTCCGTTACCGCTTGGATTATCAAAAACTTTTAAAGTACCCATAACTAATGCAACATTCTTATCTATATTTCTTGAAAAAATATCTCTTTGAGCTACATAAGAAAAACGAATAATACACCAATAACCAGGTTTAGAAATTTTTTTCTCAATAGATTCAATAATTTCTTTCTCTCCTGGAGATAATTTCATCAAAGATACTTCATCTCCTTTTTGTTCTTCTTTTCCTACTTTCCACTGTGGTTGCTGACCAAAAAAAGCTAAAAATAAATTTTTAATAAATTCACCAATATAATCAAAAGGACTAGGTTCCTTTTTTTCTTTTCTACCCATTAGTTTATTTACTTCTTTTTGACCTCTAATTTGCCATTCCATACCAAATTCTTTATCAGTTCCTAAAACTGGCATAGCTAATATTTGTAAAACAATCCATTCTTTATCAGTTAAATAAGAAGCTCCTTCAGAAATAACAGAAATAGGATCAATTTTTTCTTCATCTTTTAATATTTCCCAAACTTTATAAGTTTTAATAGGATAGTAATTTTTAGGAGTTATACCATCATCTTCCTTACGGGTAAAAGTATACTCAGTGCCAAAAACATTAAAAGTTGGATTAGGAATTTTCCACGGAAGATCTTTTAAGGGATCTTCAATTTCTTCAATTAAAGCTGAGGGATATTGGGAATAAATTCGACTGGTAACAAAATCTTTTAATCTTTCTTGGCATCGAACAATAAATCTTAATTTTCCGTTGTGACCAATTAATTCAAAAATATAAAAAGGAGGAGTAAAACCTAGTATATATTTGGAATACATATCACCTCCTCGATAAATAGCGTGGAGAGAATAAAAAATTTCTTCCATCGCCGCTGGAGTTTTTTTAACAAATTCAGGAATTTTGATTTCCAAAAAAATCCACCTTAGAGAAGAGCGATAAACTATTCTTTTAATAAAAATATGTTTTTCCTTAACAATATACCAGACGATTAAGGGTAAAATTAACCACCACGAAAAAAATAGAAATCCAAAAACGAATTTCAAAAAATCAATCATTTCAAATATACCCTTTTGTTAATCACTTTAAAATTTTGATAAAGATAGACATTAAAAGTATTTTTAGAAAAAATTTTATGTTTTTTTAATTCTTCCAAAAGATTTTCAATTGTTAGACCATTATTACTTTTAACTATTTTTTTCATTACATCAATAATTTTTCCTTCTTCAATACCCCAATTTTTTAAACCATAAATTCCTCGCCCAACTAAAACAAAATTATTATTAAAATTCAAGATGGCATGGAGAGTCTTGAGAGAATATTTTCTTTTCCAAAAAGGATGAAGAAATTCTTTTTCTGAATTACTTAATTCATTGAGTTTATCGTAAATTTGATAAAAAGAAAGGGGAGTTTTTTCAAAATCTAAAATAAGTTTAATTTTATCAACCAAAGAACTAGGAACAATTCTCCAATTTTCAACTAAACCAAATTCACCAAAAGGATTTTGAGCAATAATTTTAAATAATTTAATAAATTCGTAAATCTCATCTAATTTTGGAGAAATATTAAAATGATTGTTAATTTCTTTCTTAAAAAATTTAAAAAATTCATTTTCAACAATAATTTTATTATTCTCAAAATAATTCAAAAAGTGTTTAGTAAATTTTTTTAATTTTTCAAAATCATCTTGATTGATATAAATTAAATGATGATAAATATCATTTTCAGAAAAAACATAAATATCTGGATGGATATTCAAAAAAACTTCTAAAATATTTAGTGCTTGAGAATCTAAACTATATTTTGATTGAAAATTACATTTTAAATATTGAAATCTTTTTATTTTGATTTTTCCTAAATTATCTTTTATTATCTTAAAAAATTCCTTCTTTAAAAATTTATGCCTATTAAGCTTATCTTGTATTTTTTCTAAAATATCGTTTTGAATTTGTCTAATCCTTTCCCGGGTTAAATTATGATTTTGACCAATTTCTTCTAAGCTATATTTTTTACCTTCCAACCCTAATCTTTTCGAAAAAATATCTTTTTCTCGTAAATCAAGATCAGAAATAAG
>JANXCM010000018.1 GCA_025060085.1 Patescibacteria group bacterium | reverse complement strand
TACATTATAGACAAAATGCAAAAGAGAGGCCATTAAAAAACTAAAGATAAAAGGAAATAACCTCCTTGTTTTGAGGGTAATGCTTAAACCAAAACCAACTAATACTGAGGATAAAAGATGAATAAAATTAGCTCCCAAGAATCTTAAAAAAGAAAGAATCAAAATTAAACCATAGGGATTATCTGTGGAATTATTTAAAAATACACTACACTTGAGAGCTAAATTTTCTATAAAAGCAAAACCTAAACCAGCTATGCCTAAATAGATCATTGAATCAATTAAGAAATGAAAGTTTTTAGTAGGCATTATGAAAAGGAAAACTAAAAAGAATTTAAAAAACTCTTCTATAAAAGCACTGAATAGAAAGTAATTTAGAGAGTCAATAGGATAAAATAAGGCTAATTTAGATTCACTAAAATAACTTAGAATAGCTGCTATAATTCCTAGAAGAAAAGCAGTTAAGATAGAAGAAAATGGCTCTTTATGACTATCTTCAGAAATTAGAAATTTGAACCAAATTAAAATTGGCAAAAAAGAGAAAAAAAGAATAAAGAGAAAATTGAAATCTTGGAAACAAATATTTATATTTACTGAGGCCACTTTTCAGAAATTAGTGTTTTTTTGTTAATTAGTTGCCACAAATATTCAGCTAAAAAAGGCATAAAAATAGACAGAATTTTAATAGAATTGAGAATAATAAATTTTAAAACTTCAGGATTATTTTTTGTTCCTTCTTTACAGCTTTCAATATAAAAGTCACAAACTGAATGCCAGAAAAAATTATAAAAATTCTTTAAAGCTTTATCAAAATTATAATTTTTAAGATGTTTATTGATAATTTTTAAGGTTTTATTAAATTCAGAAATTATTTTCTTATCTGCCGTTGAATTTCTATTTCTTTTTGTCATCTGAGGATAACGAAAATATAAAAACCTTACCGCATTGTAAAATTTATTTGAAAATTTATAACCAGCTTCAATAGCTGATTCATCAAATCTTAAATCCTGAAGGCCGGAATTTTGCCAGATTAGACCGAATCTTAAGGCATCTGAAGAATATCTATTTATTAGATCTAAAGGATCAATTCCTGTACCTAAACTTTTTGACATTCTTTTACCTTCTTTTGTTAATACTGTCGGATGAACATAAACAAATTTAAATGGCGATATTTTTTTAAAATATACTCCAGAAAAGATCATTCTTGTTATCCAAAGATTGATAATATCCCGGGCGGTGAAAACGACATCAGCCGGATACCATTTTTTTTCTTTAGAAGAGTAAAGAATGGCAAAGGGCCAAAGAGCAGAAGAAAACCAAGTATCAAAAACTTCATCACTTTTGATCCACGAATTATTTTTACATTTTCTACATTTTATTGAAGGTTTCAATTTGGTTACATAGTACTCATCACATTTTTGACAATACCAAACAGGTAAAGATTGCCCCCACCAAATTTTTCTTGAAATACACCAATCTCTAATATTTTTCAACCAATCTAAAGCAATTTTTTTAAACCTATTAGGAATAAATATTACTTTTCTTTTTTTTATCTCTTCCTTTGCTATTTTAGCTAGATAGTCCATTTTTAAAAACCATTCCTTAGAGGGTATTATTTGAATAAGAGTTCCACAGCGACTACAATAAGGTAAAGAATGAATAATTTGTTCTTCTTTTTCTATTCTTTTTTCAGCTTTAAGAATTTCAATTATTTTTTCTCTAGCATCTAAAAAATTTAATCCTTCAAACTCTTTGACATTTATTATTTTTCCTTCTTCATTAATAACAGGAATGATTTCTAAATTATGCTTAACACTTATCTCATAGTCTAATAAACTATGAGCAGGAGTTATTTTTACAACACCACTTCCAAAATTAGGATCTATCCTATTGTCTGAAATTATTAATAATTCTCTATTTAAAATAGGCAAAATTACAATTTGTCCCAAATATCTAAGATAACGTTGATCATTTGGATTAATAGCTAAAGCCACATCACCTAGTATAGTTTCTGGTCGAGTAGTAGCCACAATTAAACTTTCATTCTTATTTTTTTTTAAGGAATACTTAATATAATAAAGAACCCCTTCTTCTTCTTGGTATTCAACTTCTAAGTCGGAAAGACTAGTTCGGCATCTTGGACAAAAATTTACTACCCTATAATGTCTATAAATCCAACCTTTTTTATAATAAGAAATAAAAGCATTTTCAACCCAAGAGACATAATTTTTATCTAAAGTGAATTTAATTTTACTCCAATCTGCTGAAATACCTAATTTTTTAAATTGTTCTAAAATAGTATAACCATTTTTTTCTTTCCATTTCCAAACCCTTTTTAGAAATTTTTCTCGGCCCAATTTAAATCTATCTAATCCTTCTTTTTTTAATTCTTTTTCAACTACATATTGAGTAGCGATACCAGCATGATCAATTCCTGGTAACCACACAATTTTAAAACCATTCATTCTTTTATATCTAACTAAAACATCGAGAAGAATATTTTGAAGAGCATGTCCAAGATGTAAATTTCCAGTGATATTTGGAGGGGCCATTAAAGCAATAAAAAGATTTTTCCCTTTTTGTTTTTCAATTTTAAAATTTGAAATCATACTCTTTAAAATCTTTGCTTCTATCTTTTGAGGACTATACTTATTGGGTAAATTCATTTTTTAGGAAATTTTAATTTTTAAAATTTTATTTTAATTTTTAATTCTTAAAAATTTTTTAATTTATAAACAGTCAATTTTATTTTAAAAAATTTTTATTATTTTAATTAGCCTTTTCTTTTATAAAGGGGAAATAAAGAACCTCTCGAAGATATTTTGAATTTGTTAAAACCATTACTAATCTATCAATACCTATACCTAAACCTGCTGTTGGCGGCATTCCATATTCTAAAGCCTCGATAAAAGTTTCATCATACGGATGAGCTTCTTCATCTCCTTTATTTAAAAATTTGCTTTGTTCCAGAAATCTATTTTTTTGATCAATAGGGTCATTTAATTCCGCAAAGGCATTAATAATTTCTAATCCTCCAAAATATCCTTGAAATCTTAAAGTAAGTTGAATATTTTTTGGATGAATTTTAGCTAAGGGCGAAATTTCTAGAGGATGATCAATTAAAAAAGTAGGTTGAATTAATTTCTTTCTTATTATTTTTTTAAATATTTCATCAACAATTTTCCCTTTATTTATTATTTTGGGATTAAATTCGATATTGTTTTTTTCAGCAAATCTTAAAAATTCATTTAATTTATTTTTGAAATAATCTAAACCAGTGAATTTTTTAATAATCTCTGTATAACGATATATTTTCCATTTTTTAGAAAAATCTATTTTATTTTCTTGGTATTCAATAATTAAATTTTTTTTATTTCTATTTTTATTATACCTCTTTACTAATTCTTTAATTATTTCTTCAACAAATTTCATTAAACCTTGGCGATCACAATAGGCGTAATAAAGCTCTAACATCGTAAATTCTGGATTATGTTCTCGATCAATACCTTCATTTCTAAAATTTTTGCCAATTTCAAATATTTTTTCAAACCCACCAACAATCATTTTTTTTAAATAAAGTTCAGGAGCAATTCTTAAAAACAGAGGAATATTTAAAGCCTCAAGATAAGTAGTAAATGGTTTCGCTAAGGCACCACCATAATGAGTTTGTAATATAGGCGTTTCTACTTCAATGAATCCCCTTTTCCATAGTATCTCTCTTAAAATTCTTATAATTAAAAATCGGTTCTTAAAAATTTCTTTATCTTTTTCGTAGAAAATGGTTCTAAGATAAGGCGATCTTATTAACAATTCTTCATCTTTTACCTTATAATACTCTTTCGGGAAATTTTTGATAGATTTAGATAAAATTTGATATTCATTAACCAATAAACTTAACTCTTTACTTTGAGGTAAGAAAGCAATTCCTTTAACATTTATAAAATCTCCTATTTTAATAAGATTGGACAAAGAAACAAATTTTTTGGTTATTTCTTTTTTAAAAATAACTTGAATCTTAGCAGTGAAATCTTGGATATGGGCAAAAATAATATTTTTATGATCTCTTAAAGCCATTATTCGACCAACAAGCCATACTTCTTTTTTTGTTTTTAAAAATTTTTTAAAAAATTTTTTAAATTCAATATTAGTTAAGTCTCTTTTTGATTTTTCTGGATAAAAGTTTAATTCTTCTTTATTCATTTTAAAATTTCAATTTTTAAAAATTAATAAAATTTTAAGGTTTTTGTTGAATACCTTTTTCAATTTGGGTACTTATTTGTTGATAAATAGGAATAACAATTGAAACAGCAATTAATCCTACAATTAAACCCACAAAAATAATTAAAATAGGCTCAATTAAAGTCATTAAATTCTTAATATAAAATTTAAACTCATCTTCGTAATAAGCCTGAAGGATATTTAAAACTTCAACAATATTACCTGTTTCTGAGGCAATACTTATTATTCCTCCAAAAAATTTAGGAAAAACTTCTTCTTGATTAATTATTTCAGAAAAATTTTCACCTTGTTCTATTTTATTTTTTATTCTTAATGTAGCAGATTTAATTTCTGGATGGTTTAAAACATAACTTGTAAGATGGATTGCTCTGGATAGAGGTATTCCACTTTTAAGAAGAGATTCCAAAATAAAACAGAAAGATCTAAGATTGAGAGTTAAAATAATATTTTTAATTATTGGAATCTTAAGGCTGATTTTTAATAGGAAAAATTTTCCTGTTTTAGAAAGAATGAGCAGTATAAAAATTAAAAAAGTTAAACCTAAGAATGCTAAAATTATTTTAATATTATTACCGATAAAAAGACCGATATTTAATATTAACATTGAATAAAAGGGTAATTCTGTTTCCATTTGACTCACTAAATTAGCCAGTCGAGGTATTACAAAAGTAGTCACTAAAATAATAACCACTAACGAAGCTCCTAAAATTATTGTCGGGTAAATAAGAGAAGAAATAATTTCAGATTTTACTTGCTTTTCTCTATCTAAATCTTGCGCAAGTTTATCAAAAGATTTAATTAAATTACCGGAAATTTCACCAACTTTAATAATTTCTATTTCTATTGGGTTAAAACTTTTTTCATAATATTGGAAAACTTCATAAATACGTCCACCTTTTTCTATATGGTAAATCATAAAAAGAATTAATTCTTTTAAAGCAGAGTATTTTAAAGACCTTACTAAAACTCTTAAACCATGAGTAAGATTTGCACCAGATTTCAAAATTAAAACTAAATTTCTGTATAGAAATATTTTATCTTTCAAACTTATGATAGTTAAAAATCTTAATATTCCTCTCAAAATATTTATACTTTTATCTTGATTTATTTTAACTATTGTTAATCCATAACTTTTTAAATATTCAATTACTGATAATTCTGACTCTCCTAAAATTTTACCTTTCTGAAATTTACCCTGAGAATCATAAGCTAAAAATTGATAATATTGCATTATTCTCTAATTACTCTTAATATTTCCTCTAAGGAAGCTATTCCTACGGTTAATTTTTCTAATCCATCCTGAAACATAGTTTTATAATTTTTTCTCTTTAAAATAGATTTAAATTCAACTAAATTAAATTCTTTTCTGGCTAAATAATCTATTAATTCATCATCCATAAAAAATATTTCAAAAATACCTGTTCTTCCTCGATAACCTGAATAGCTACATAATTCACAACCCTTCCCCTTAAAAAGATATTTAGTAATTGGATATTCGTTAATTTCTTTTTCTGATAATCCATCTTTAGATAATTGCTCTTTGATTGTTTCTATTTGATAGTTCTTTATTTCTGTTGAATAGATACAATTTAAACAAATTTTTCTAACTAATCTTTGAGCGATAACAACGCTCAAGGTTGAAGCTACAAGATATTTAGGTATTTTTAAATCTAATAATCGAGGAATAGAAGAAATAGCATCGTTGGTATGAAGAGTGGTAAGAATTAAATGACCAGTTAAAGCAGATTGAACAGCAATATCAGCAGTTTCATAATCTCTTATTTCGCCTACCATAATAATATTAGGATCTTGTCTTAAAAGAGCTCTTAAACCTTCAGCAAAACTTAGATTTATTTTCGGATTTACTTGCATTTGATTAACTCTAGGAAGTTCATATTCAATTGGATCTTCAATAGTACAAATATTTACTTCAGAAGAATTTAATAGTTGAATAATAGTATAAAGAGTAGTTGTTTTTCCTGAACCAGTCGGTCCAGTAGAAATGATCATTCCGTATGATTTTTTTATAGCTTTTTTAATAAGTTCTTCATGAAAACTATTTAAACCTAAATCTGAAAGAGCGCTAGGTTTAAATGTAGAAGCTAATAATCTTAAAACAGCCTTTTCTCCATAAATAGTGGGAATAATTGATACCCTAATATCAAATTCAAAATCTCCTAATTTAGTTTTAAATCTCCCATCTTGTGGTCGAAAATGTTCATCAATTTGTAGATTAGCTAAAATTTTAATTCTGGCAATTAAGGAAGAGTGTATTTTTTTAGGTAATTTCATTATTTCTTTTAAAATACCATCAATTCTAAACCTTATTAGACTATATTCATAAAAAATTTCAATATGAATATCAGAAGTATTTAGACCTACAGCATAACTCAGCAAATTATCGATTATTTTCGCAGCTGAAATATTTTGAATTTCTTCTGTTATTTCCATATTACCAATTTGAGAAATTTCATTTTTTAAAATATCTTCATATTCTTCTTGATATAATTTTTGATAAAAAGTTAAACCAAATTGAAATTCATCTTCTAAAACTAAATACGGTTCAATTTTTTTATGAGTTAAATTAGCAATAAAATTTATTGTTTCATAATCATTAGGATTAATCATCGCAAGGTGAAGAATCCCATTTTCTTCTTTGAAAGGAATTATTTTTTTATCGAGAACAATTTTTTCAGGTATTAATCGAAGAATATTTTTAGGTATTGTAATTTGCTTAAGATTTATTCTTTTTACTTTTAAATAATCACTTAAAATATTGGCATAATAATCTTTATCAAGTAATCTTTGGCTAAACAATAAATCTAAAATATTAATATTAAGCCTTTGAGATTCTTTATGAATCTCTTTAAAGGTAATTTCGTCTATTAAATTGTTATTAATCAGAAGTTTTTTAAGTTCTTCTAGGGAAATAATCATGGAGTTAAATTTAATAATAAGTCTTTTAATTTAAAATTAAAATCACTTAAGTTTAAAATAATATTAATAATTATAAGAAAAAAACAAATAAGTAACCAATAATTTTTTAAGCTTATTTTATTAAATAAGGAATTTTTAGCTATTAAAAATCTCTTGAGGTGGATAATAAGAATCAAAAATAAACCTAAGGGGAGAATAGCGATGTTTAAAGGGAAACTAACCAAGATAGATCCAATAAAAATTAGGTAATATTCTTCTTTATAAAATAATGTTGCTTTAAAGATAAAATTTAATAAGATAACAAATATTAAATTTAATATTCCCCCTGATATTCTGAAAATAGACTCTTTAAAATAATGATAAATAACGTAGTTTAAAAAATATTCTGATAATGGTTGATAAGGGGGTAATAAAAATTTAGAAATAGGATGTGCGCTAAAAGCTAAATATTGAAGATAAGAAATAATTAGAGCTTGTAAAAATAAAAAGCTTAAAATTAAAATTATTATTAAAGAAAAATTTATTTTAATTTTTTGAAAAAATAAATTGATAAAAATTAATATTAAACAGATAAAAAGGCTGAAATAATGATGAAAATTTATAATTAAATCAGACAACATGGTTAAAAAAATTTTTTTGAAATTTTATCTAAATAATAATTTTAATAAAAATAATTTAGCTTTCTCTCTCCTCGAAGTTATTCTTGTTATTTCAATTTTTTTTATTTTAGGAATTGGTTTATATCAAAATATTTTTAATATTTCTTTAGATTATCAAAATTTGAAAAATGATTCTGAATTAATAACTAACCTTTTAATTAAAGCTCGGCAAAAATCTATTTTAGGTGAAGAAAACTCTTCTTGGGGTATTTATTTTGAAAATACAACCACGGATAGTTTTTATCTTTTTCAAGGTATTAATTTTTCAACTTCAGCTTATTTTCAAAAATTTAATTTAAGCTTTAATAATAAATTTCTTTTTCCTCAAGAAGGTAGCACTACTCAAGTTTTTTTTACCAAATTTAACGGTAAACCTAATACTACCACAAAAATAGTTTTATACAATTCAAAAATTAATTTAACAGCAACCATAACTATTAATTATACAGGAAATATTGACTATAGTATTAAATGATTTATAATCATTATTATGAAAATAAAATCAATAATTAAAAAAGCCCAAATTAAACAGGAAAATATTTTTTTAATTATTCTAGGTTTAATAATTTTATTTTTTGTTATTTATATTTTTTCTGATTTTAAAATTACTAGAAAAAATTTAGATGAAAGAATTAAGGTGACTAATATTAATGTCAATGAAATTTTGGGTAATTTACCTCCATTAGGTAATCCAAATGCGCCAATTAAAATCGTAGAATTTGGAGATTTTCATTGTCCTTTTTGCGCTCAGGTCCCTGAAGTTATTTTTAATTCTTTTCAAAATTACATTGACAATGGTATGATAGTAATTTACTTTCGTGATTTTCCTTTACCAACTCATCCTTTTTCTTATAATACTCATCTTGCCAGTCGTTGTGCTAATGAACAAAATAAATATTGGGATTTTCATAAAAAAGTGTTTCAAGATTTTCTTAATGGTTTAGGACAGAAAACAGGTGAAAAGGATTATCTTTTTAATTTAGCCAAATCGTTTAATTTAGATGAAAATAAATTTAAAGAATGTTATGAAAACAAAAAATACGATAGAGATATTAAAAATGACTATTTACAAGGTACTCAATTAGGGGTTCGAGGAACACCAGCCTTTTTTGTTAATAATTTATTTATTTCAGGACTTGATGTTCAATCTATCAATAAAGCTATTGATATTGAAATTGAAAAACTAAATAAATAGAAATTTAAAATGTCGATTACATTACAATTTAATGTTTTAATTATCAATTTTTTATGATTTTAAAATGAAAAAAGTAATTATTTATACTACAAGTTGGTGTCCATTTTGTGAAGCAGTAAAAGAATATTTTAATCAGAAAGGAATTTCTTATGAAGAGAAAAATGTTGAATTAAATCTTCAAGCAAGAGATGAAATGGTAGAAAAATCTGGACAACTAGGAGTACCGGTAATTGATATTGAGGGTAAAATCATTATAGGTTATTCTCCTGAAGAAATAGATAATGCTCTTGAAGATAAGTAGATGTGATTATAATGGTAAATATTTTTAATCCCGGTATTGGTTATCATTATCATATTTTAGAAAAATTCAATGCCGGTATAGAACTAAAAGGATTTGAGGTTAAATCTTTAAGAGCAAATAGAGGAAGTCTGAAGGGTAGCTACGTTACTATTACAAATGGAGAGGTTTATTTAGTAAATTTCAATTTACCTCCATATCAACCCAAAAACACACCTAAGGATTATAGAGATGATAGACCTAGAAAATTATTATTAACAAAAAAAGAAATAAAATATTTAATTGGTAAAACTAAAGAAAAAGGATTAACCTTAGTTCCCTTGAGAATATATTCTAAGAATAATTTAATTAAAATAGAAATCGCTCTAGTTAAGGGCTTGAAAAAATTTGAAAAAAGAGAGAAAATTAAAGAAAGAGAATTTAGAAGAATCAAGAATAAATTTGAGAGAATAATCCAGATGTAAAAAGAAACAGATATATTGTTTTTAATGTAAGCTAGTTAAAAATTTCTTTTATAAAATAATAAAATATTATTTGATATTTAAAATATTTAAAAATATTT
>JANXCM010000017.1 GCA_025060085.1 Patescibacteria group bacterium | reverse complement strand
GTATATTTTAATTATTTTATTGTTTAATAGAATAATAAAAAATTTTTAAGATGCGAATTATTTTAAGACAATAAAATTTAATATATTAATTTCTAATTTATTTTTTTCTATTTTAGCAATCTTAATATTATCATAATTTTTATTTTTTAATCTTTACTAAATTTTTAGAATTTATCATTTATAATCTCCATTATATGAAAATTTAATCTTATCTTGTTAAAATCTGCTACTTTATTAAAACCGATACGAATTTCCCTCAGTAATTTTACTAAATACAATCCATAATTAAAAAGAAAGAAATTTAAAGAATTAAAATCAAATTTGCAGTATAGGACTACAACTACATTTTCACACTGAATATTTTATACCTTGTTTCACTTTCAACTTCGCACTTATCTTCGCCATTTTTCTTTAACTTTTCAAAATATCCTAGAAATATTTTTTTAAAAATCTTTAAAATGTTTTCAATAATTTAAATATTTCTTCAAAAGTTGGAGGCCCGTGGGGATAAAAATAAAAATAAAATTTTATTTTACTCCCTGGAACTTTCCAATTTATATTAATAAAAACTGCTCCGGGGGCAGGATTCGAACCTGCGACATCTTGGTTAACAGCCAAGCGTTCTACCACTGAACTACCCCGGAATAATAATTATTTTATAATTATAACACTTAATTTTTGCAAAATGATCATAAATTTTAACTGATCAAGATTGATGAATAAAATAAATTTATATTTTTATTCTATAACACTTATATTTTTTTTATCAACATTAATTTTACTTTTAAGTTTCTCTAAATTTTACGAATTTAAGGGTAATTTAAATAATTATTTATTATCCTTACTAAGTAATAATTCAAATATTATTCCTAAATTTAAAGAAGGTAGAGTATGGGAAATAGATTTAACTAATAATCAAATTTATTTTTTCGAAAATGGAAAATTAAAAACTATTATCCCAATTGCTTACCAAGCTCCTTATGGAAGATGGTATCAAACACCCACAGGATATTTTAGAGTCGGGATAAAAAAAGAAAAACATATTTCTTCTCTTTTTCCAGTTTATATGAATTATGCTGTTCAAATGTATGAAGATTTTTTTATTCATGAAATTCCTTATTATTTTAATGGCCAAAGAGTATCAAGTGATTTTAGCGGCGGATGTATAAGATTAGAAAAAAATTATGCCCAAAAATTTTATAATTTAGCAAAAAAGGACGATTTAATTGTTAGTTATTTGACTTTTGATAATTTAAAAATAAAAAAACAATTTCATCCGCCAGTCGATTATAAAAATTTTTTCATTAGACAAAGATTTAATAATCCTCTAAGAACAAAATATTTTCGAGGAGAAGATAGAAGAATTGATTACATTCAACATGCTGGTTTGGATCTCTCGCCATTACCAATAGCAAAGGATTTAAATGTTTATTCTATTTACGATGGAATAGTGGTAAAAATTGTTGAAAATGGTAAAGAAGATCATGGTTTAGGTAATACGATTATAATTGAACATCAAATAGAAAATAAAAAAATATATTCGCTTTATGCTCATTTAAGTGAAATAGATAAAAATTTAAAAATTAACAATTTTGTTAAAAAGGGTCAAATTTTAGGTAAAATTGGATCTACTGGTTTTGGTTGTGATTATTGGCGAATTGGCGATGATGGTTGTCAAAATAATAATCCTTTAGATATTCATTTACATTTAGAAATAAAAAACAAACCTATTTTAGAAAGCCCTATTCCTGCTGAATGTGAAATAAAAAATATAAAAACTAAATGTTATGGTTATACTCCTCACAATCCAGATAAATTTGGCTATTTTGATCCATTAGGCTTTATATTTGAAAAGAAGTGAAATATTAATTTATTAATTTTTTTTAATATAATATAATAACTTTAAATTAAATAAGTCGAAAATTAATTAAAAACTTGAGCTTTCTAGATTTTCAAAATAATTTAGATAGCTATTCTATTTATGAATATGGATTTTCAATCAATAATTGCTTTTTTAATTTTACTTATCAGTCTTTTACAGGGTCAAAATACTAATATAAATCAATCAAATAAATTTGTTGATAAACAAAATCAAAATAATAATATAGTTAATCAAATAAGTAATAATTTAAACACTAATCAAATAAATAATTTGCAAAATATAAATACAATAAATAATCAAAATTTAGGAAGTGGTGACTTTGATGTAGCTGGAGAAAACAATACTATTTACAATACTATTCACTATATTATGCCCGTATTGGAAGGAATTGAAAGAGAAAGAGCAACAGCTGTACCTGCTCAGATTATGGATGGATACTTGTATTGTAATGATCAAAGAAGCAGAGAAATAAATGAAAGAGATGTTCATTCATATAAACCTACTATGATTTCAGTCCCAAATACTTGTTCCCGGCCGGCAGTTTTATTAAATATTCGTCACTGGTTAAGTGTTTATGTTTATTTAAACAGTACTTTTCAAAGAAATCCTCAAGAAGTTTTCTTCAAATCTGGAGATGTAAATGGTGATAATTTAGTAGATGATACTGATTTACTTAAAGTTTTATTTAATTTTGGACAAAATGTTCCTTATACAACTTCTTCAGAAAGATCAGATCTTAATTTAGACGGAGTCGTTAATGATCGAGATCAAGAGTTAGTTTTGAGAAATTTTGGCTCTAGTGGATCAAATGGTCCTAATAGATATTCCTTAAGAATTAATTCTGGCGATTTAGCTAATAATACTAATACTCCTAATCAAAATCTTTCTTTGAATATTAGGTGTTCAGATGGTCGAACTTTTCCTTATAACTACAATAATTATCGCCTAGGAGAATTAATAACTATTTCTAATCTTCCTTCAGATTGCAATCAACCTCAGGGTGTGATTAGAATACCACATTTTATTTCGAAAAGAACAAGCTTAAATGGAAATATAGTTAATAATGTAGATTTAGATTATGGTGATACAAATAATGACAATATCATTGACGATACTGATTTGCTAAATATTCTTTTTTCTTTTGGACAAAACAGCGATTGGCGAAACAATCCAAGGGTTGATTTAAATTTTGATGGAATAGTTGGAGATGAAGATCAAAGAATAGTTTTGAATAATTTTGGCCAAAGAGGGCAAGAATAATTTATAATAGGTTGAAATTATTTTTTTATTTTTCGATCTTTATCCTATAAAAATTTTTCTTTCCTATTCTGATAATATCGCCTGATTTTAGATTATTGTTTAATACCCAAACATCATTTAGGAATATTTTAGTGTTGTTTATTTCAATAGCACCTTGTTCTATTAGTCTTCTTGCTTCCGATTTAGATTTAACTAAGTTTAATTGACAAAGTAGATCTATAAGGGTTAAATTTTTGTGATAATCGCTTAAGGTTAATTCTTTTGCTAAATCCTGATAATCTTTTTTTTGAAATGTTTGTTCGAATTTCTTTAGCGCTTTCAATGCTAATTCCTTATTGTGATAAATTTTAACTATTTCATAAGCTAATCTTTTTTTTGCTTCCATAGGATGAAGTTTTAAAATTCTTTTTATTTCTTTTTCTGGAAGATCGGTTGCTAATTTTAACCAATTTTCAATTAAATTATCTGGAATACTCATAGTTTTTCCGAATATTTCATCAGGCGTTTCATTAATTCCTATATAGTTTCCTCTGCTTTTGCTCATTTTGTACTTACCATCTAAGCCTATAAGTAGAGGCATAAGAATAACTACTTGAGGTTCTTGACCGAATTTTACTTGTAATTCTCTACCCATTAAACAATTTAATTCTTGATCTAACCCCCCTAATTCAATATCAGCTCTTAGATAAACGCTATCATAAGCTTGAAGAAGGGGATAAATTATTTCATGTAAAAAAACAGGGTTATTCTCGTTTATTCTTTTTTTAAAATCTTCTCGTTCGGTTATTTTTTGAATAGTAATTTTAGATAGGATAGTTAATATTTCTTTTAAGGTTAACTTAGCTAGCCACTCGGAATTATATTTAATTTCAGTTTTATTTTTATTCAAAATTTTAAAAACTTGTTGAAGATAAGTTTTCATATTATTTTTAATTTCTCTATCAGAAAGGGGAGGACGGGCATTATTTCTTCCACTAGGATCACCAATTTTTGCAGTAAAATCTCCAATAATCAAAAAAATTTTGTGGTTTAAGTTTTGAAAATCTTTTAGTTTTTTAAGAACCAAGGTAAAGCCGAGATGAATATCAGAAGCAGTGGGATCAATGCCTAATTTTACTCTTAGGGGTTTTTTATTTTTTATTGAATTATATAATTTTCTTTCTAATTCTTCTTCATTAATAATTTTAGCCGTTTTATTTTGAATAATTTTTAATTGGTTTTTAACTTTTTTGGCTATATTATTCATTTAGTTATTTTGGCATAAATAAAATTGATTTTTTAAAATTATAAGGTTATAAACATAAAAATATAAAAATTATAAAAGTCTTTAATATTAAATTTGATCGGAATTATTTAATATTTAAATATGAAAGTAGTTATTTTGGGTGGAGGAACAGGATTATCTAATATTTTAACTGGTTTGAAAGATGAGTATAAGAAAAATATTAAGCAACTTACAGCAATTGTTACAGTAGCTGATTCCGGAGGAAGCTCAGGTTTATTAAAAAAAATTTTCGATATTCCAGCTATAGGAGATATTAGAAATTGCCTTTTAGCTCTAGCTGATATTGAAAATTATTTTAAAGAAGTTTTTCAAAAAAGATTTTCTAAGGGAAATGGATTGAAGGGGCATCCCCTAGGCAATCTTTTTTTGGTGAGTTTAATAGAAAGTGAAGGAAATTTTTTAAGGGCTATAAAAAAAGCTTCAAAAATTTTAAATATAAGGGGTGAAATAATGCCCTCTTGCTTAGAAAAAATAGAATTAATAGCAAAATTTGAAGATGGAAAAATAATTAAGGGAGAAGATAAAATAACTAAGTACGGAATTTCAAGCAAAAAAAGAATTAATGAATTAAAAATTAAACCTTCTAACCCAAAAGTACCGGAGGATGTAATCAAAAGAATTAAAAATGCTGATTTGATAATTTTTTCACCCGGTAGTTTATATACTAGTATTCTACCTAATTTACTAATAAAAAAAATTAAGGAAGCAATTGAAAAGTCAAGGGGAATTAAAATTTTTATCGTAAACCTTTTGACTCAACCAGGAGAAACTGATAATTTTACTGCTTCTGATCATATTAAAGAATTTTTAAGAATTTCTAGGTTATCAAAATTGGATGGTGTAATTTTAAATATTGGTAAGGTATCTAAAAATAAACAAATCATCTTAAAAAGAGAAAATAAAAATTTAGTAAAGGTTGATTGGGATGAAATGGTTAATTTCAATTGTAAAATATATGCAGAAGACTTAATAAATAGAAAAGATATTTATCTTAAACATGACCCCTTTAAATTAAGAAAAATAATAATGAAGATAAAAAAGGATTTTAATTTATAATAACCTAACAGGAAATGAAATATTTCATTCCAATAATTTTAGGGACTGGAAGAAAAGGAGCAAAATCTGAGAAGGTAGCAGAATTTGTTTATCAAGAGGCAATTGACTATGGATTTGATAGTTTTTTGATTAAACCTAGAGATTGGCTAGATAGTCCCTTTACTGAAGAAATGAATGGTAAAAAAAGAGAAGAACTTGTTCAAATAATTTGTAAAGCTGATGGATTTATAATTATTACTCCAGAATATAATCACTCTTTTCCAGGAGAATTAAAAATATTAATTGATAATTTTTATGAAGAATACAAAAATAAACCAATTTGTATTTGTGGTGTCTCAAGTGGGCTAATAGGCGGCGCAAGGGCAGTTGAGCATTTGCGGTTAGTTGCTATTGAACTTTCAATGGTTCCAATAAGAAATAGTGTTTACTTTAGTGAGATAAATGAAAACACAGATTTAGAACGTTATAAGGAATTTTTACTCAGTGCCTTTTCTGAACTAAATTTTTATTGTCAAAAATTAAGATAGTATTAATTAAACAAAAATTTTAATAAAAGGTCTTAATTAATAAATTTTTTTAAAATGAAATATCCTTATTCATTACCTTCACTTACTTACCCTTATGATTCTTTAGAGCCCTATATTGATAAAATGACTATGGAAATTCATCATACTAAACATCATCAAGCTTATATTAATAATTTAAATTCTGCTCTTGAAAAATATCCAGAATTTCATAGTATTGAACTGGAAGAAATATTAAAAAATTTAAACAATTTACCTGAGGAAATAAGAACACCAGTAAGAAATAATGGAGGAGGACACTTAAATCATAATTTATTTTGGCAAATTATGACACCTGAAAATGAAATAGAAGAACCTCAGGGTGAATTAAGAAAATCAATAGAAAAATACTTTTCTTCATTTGAAAATTTTAAAAATATTTTTTCTGAAACTGCTCTTAAACATTTTGGTTCTGGATGGGCTTGGTTAGTAATAGATAAGAGTAGAAATTTAAAAATATATTCTTTGCCTAATCAAGATAATCCTTTAATGTATAATGATTTACCAATAATGGGTCTTGATGTATGGGAACATGCTTATTATTTGAAGTATCAAAACAGGCGACAAGAATATATTCAAAATTGGTGGAATGTAATTAATTGGAAAAAAATAGAAGAAATATATCTTGAGGTGATCAATAAATAAATTTAAAACTTGAAATTAATTTTTAATTAATTTATAATTCATATTTTAAATTTAAAATGAAGATTAGATTTAAGAAGAAAATACAATTTATTTTAATTTTAAATAATTTTAAACCGGGACCCCCGGCTAATTTATAAATTTTTAAAAAAATTAACTAAAAAGCCGGGGGATAAACCTCCCGGTTTTTAATTTATCTTGAAAATTTTAAGATTAAAAATTCATTTAGGTAAATTCAAAAAAATGAAAGAAGAAATAGAAAATAAGCCTGTAATTACTAAAATTCCTACTATTTATGGAGATTTATGGTTTTTTGGATTTAAATTCGAAGATGAAGAGATAGTCGCTATTTCTAATAAGAGAAAGATTAAAAATCCAATTAATCTGAGAATACACTCTTGTTGCTTTACAAGCGAAATTTTTGGTTCTCTTAAATGTGATTGTGTTCAACAACTCAATCAATTTATGAAGCTTATGGGCGAAGATAAAAAAAATAATTATCTTTTAATCTATTTCCTTAATCATGAAGGAAGAGGAATAGGGTTATTGAATAAATTAAAAGTTTATGAAGTTCAAAGAAAACTAAAATTGGACACTTATGAAGCTAATAAATATCTTGGTTTTGATTACGACCATCGGAATTTCGATAAGGCTATCTACATCTTAAATTATTTTAAGATTGAAGAGATAACAATTTTTTCTAATAATCCTCAAAAAGTAAAAATATTGAAAGAGCGGGGATTTAATATAAGTATTAAAAAATTTTTAGTCAGACCACCATCTACTTATGCTCTTCATTACTTAATGACTAAAGCAGAAAGGGGTGGTCATTTTATCAAAGAGGAAATTAGAAAATTGATTGAAAAAAATATGAAATGAAAAGCGATTTTATTTTTGATCTCCATTTAGATCTTGAAGTCTATTTTAATAAAAACTTAAATAACCTTTTAAATATACCCAGCGATTCGCTTTTAACTTTTAAAAAAGAAAGACATTTTGATTTAATTCAGGCAAAAAAGGCGAAGATTAAATTTATTGTTTCTCAAATTCAGTCTTTAAAATATGATCTCAAAAATAAAAAACTGAAAATTATTTCTAATCTTCAAGAATTTATTTACAATTATCATAATTTTATTAATAAATTAAAAATTTATCCTCAATTTAAGATAATAAAAAATTTTGATAATTTTAATACTTTAAAATTAAATCAAATAGGAATTTTTTTAGGGGTGGAAGGATTATATTTTGTTAAAAAATTAAAAGATTTAGAAATTTTATGGAATTTAGGCATAAGAGTTTTTGGGTTAACTTGGAATTTCAAAAATAGAATTGCTGGAGGTTTAGATAGTGATGAAAGATTAACTTCCTTAGGAAAATCAACCTTAGATTTTTTAGTAAAAAGGGAAGGAATAATTGATTGTGCTCATTTAAATTATTTTTCAGCCAATGAGGTTATTAAACTTGCTCCTAAAAATTTCATTTTTTCTCATAATAATCTTAAATCAATATTTAACTTTAAACAAAATCTTAATCAGAAGATTTTAAATAGAATTAAAAATAAACAAACCTTGATAGGCTTAACACTACTTCCGCCAGCTCTTTCTGATATTTCTAAAAATAAACCCACCTTTCAAGCTTGGATAAAAAACTATAAAAAACTAATCCAAATTAATCCTAAAATAGTTGCTATTGGTACTGACTATTTTGGCTTCAATTTTGTTGATTCACCTCAAGGAGCGAAAAACTACTTAAAGTTCAGAAAAAGTCTTGTAAAATATAAGGTAAAGATAGATAAAATTTTTTTAAATACTTTAAATTATTTTCAGAGTAAAATCGAAAAATGGTAGAAAGTTCTTCATCTTATGGAAAAAGCAGGGAAGAATCAAAACCTAACTTTTATAATTTTGATGAAGGAATAAGATATAAAATTTATCAAGAATTTTTAGAAAGAAGAAGAGAAATATCCCAAAATGATTTAAAAATACTTTCTCAAAATTTTAATATCGAGATTAAAAAATTAATTGAAATTAGAGAAAATATAAGAAAAATAATTTTTGGTAGAGAAATAGAGGGACCAGTAGCTCTTATTACTACTTATCATCTTCTTCCTTGGGAATTAGAATATTACCGCTTAGCTCAAAAAAGAATAAATTTATTAGGTTATGGGGAAAATATTTTTTCTATTCCTATTGGCTATATGAAAGTAAGTCAAGAAAAACCACATATTTTTAAAATAGGCGATAGAGAAATTGATTACGCTAAATTAATATTTAATTTAACCAAAATTCCTGAAACTTCATATGATTTTTATCTTTTAATCAAAAAATCTTTTTTAGAGTTTTTAGGAGTGGAATCATTATTAGAATCAATAGATTATCGACAGGAATTAGAAAGAAAGATTAATGATGAAAATTTTATTAATGAAAGACTAAAACCACTTGGCGAAAAATTAAAAAATTTTAATCTTCTTAAAAAAGAAGACAGAATTTTTTATCTTAAAGATAAAGAGATAGAACAATTATATTTGACAATAATAATAAATATTTTGTATCTTATAGCTGACTTTTTAAATTTTTTTGAAGGTAAAAATATTGACAATCAAGAAGGAGGTATAGAAAAAAAGTGGGAAAAGACAAAAGAAGTTTTTAGTTATTTAATTAATCAACAAACATTATTACCCTTATTTGAAAGATTAGATATCAATATCCAAAATTATGATAAACCATCAAATTACGGCAAATTAATCTTTCTTTTAATTATTTTAGGTGGTTTCGATCATATTGGTGCTGAATGGGCAACACAACAAGAGACAGGTAAATATAATAAAATAAGAGAGATATTAGGGTTGCCCATCTTATCAGATATACCTCCGAATATTTTTTTAGAAAGATTTAGTTTAACTGAAGAAAATTTTGATTCTTTAATCCTAAGGATATTATTTAACGATGTTTTAGAGAGCATCTTTTATTCAACTTCAATTGAGGGTAAACCAACGGCTTATTTTTCTCCAATTAAACTTGAATATAGGAAAAGAATAAAAATCATAGATTTTTTTATTATTTATCGATCATTTTATGAAAGATTAAAAAATGGAGAAATTAAAATATCAAATTCTACTTTAAAATATCTATTTGAAAAATATTTTGAAACTTACCTTAGAGAGGAAATTCCTGCTGATCTAAAAGAAAGGATTAAAATTTTTTTTGAAGATAAAGCTGAAATTAAAGATATAGTTCAAATAATTAATGATTTTAATAATATAAAAGAAAATAGAGAATATAGAACAACGATATCTTTTCAGCACTTAATGAGAATAATTGCCGAAAATTTATTAAAGATTTATTTAGAAGAAAAAATAATTGAATCTTTAGAGGAAGAAGAAATTTTTTCTGAATTTTCTAAAATAGCCAATGAAACTACTACACTAGAACAGAAATTGGAGGATTTATCTAAACAGAATATTCAAACTAGCGAGATTAAATTTGGTGGTATCAAAATTCCCTTAGAATTAACTCAAATAGATTCCAGTTTTTTACTTTATTTACTTTATTTGATTAATAAATTTTTATAAATTAACCTTA
>JANXCM010000016.1 GCA_025060085.1 Patescibacteria group bacterium | reverse complement strand
CGAATGGAATCATGAAAAAGCTATCAAAGAAAGATATAATCATTTAAAAAAGAAATTAGAAGATCTTCAAAAAGAAATTGAAGAACAAGAAACGATGGGCAACCTTTCTAGAGTAGCTGAAATTATTTATGGAGAAATACCAACTATTAAAAAAGAAATTTCAGAGATTGAAGAAGGTATTAAGAAAAGTAAGTTAAAATTTATTAAAGAAGAAGTAACAGAAGAAGTCATTGCTCAAATAGTTGCTCGATGGACAGGAATTCCTGTTCATAAAATTTTAGAGGATGAAGCGAAAAAATTATTAAATGCTGAAGAAATTTTAAAACAAAGAGTTATTGGTCAAGATGAAGCTATTAGTGCCGTAGCTAATGCTATTCGTAGAGCAAGAGCAGGTTTGTCTGATGAAAAAAAACCTATTGCTTCTTTTATTTTCTTAGGACCAACAGGAGTAGGAAAAACTGAAACTGCTCGAGCTTTGGCTGAATTTATGTTTAATGATGAAAAAGCAATGATTAGATTTGATATGTCAGAATACATGGAACCTCATTCAGTAGCAAAATTGATTGGTTCTCCACCAGGATATGTTGGTTATGAAGAGGGTGGTCAATTAACAGAAATGGTTAAACGAAGACCTTATAGTTTGATATTATTTGATGAAATAGAAAAAGCTCATCCTGAAGTATTTAATTTACTTCTTCAAATTTTAGATGATGGGCGATTAACAGATAGTAAGGGTTTTACAGTTAATTTTAGAAATACCATTATCATTATGACTTCAAATATTGGAAGTTATTACTTTAGAAAAATAGGTTCAATTGGTTTCGATAAAAATATAAAAGAAGAGACTGAAAATAGTAAAGAACAAGTTTTAAAATCATTAAAGGATTTCTTTAAACCTGAATTTATTAATAGAATTGATGAAATAATCATCTTTCGACCATTAGATAAAGAGGATCTTCAAAAAATAGTAGATATTCAATTAGAAAGAGTAAAAAATATTTTAATTAAAAAAGGAATTAAAATTGATTTCAGTAACGAAGTAAAAAATTATCTAATTGATAAAGGTTTCGATCCTGAATATGGAGCAAGACCATTACAACGAGCTATTCAAAGATTTATTCTTAATCCTTTAGCAGAAAAAATTATTAAAAGTAAAATTAAACAAGGTCAGAAATTATTATTAAAGTTGAAAGCTAATAAGGAATTAGAAATTAGTTATGCTAATTAAAAAATGAGTAATAAAATAATTATTTACTTAAAAGAATCTTTTGGTGAGTTAAAAAAAGTTAATTGGTTAACCTGGAAAGAAACTTTAATATTAACAATTAATATTCTTCTTTTCTCTGCTCTTTTTTTGATTATTTACTGGGTTTTTGATTTTTTTCTTTTAAAAATTATTTTTATTAACCGATAGATTATTAAATTTTTAGTATTTTCTTAACTAAATAATAGGAAAGAATTAAGTTTAGAGTTTGGCTGAAATAGGTAGCTAAAGCTGCCCCATACATTCCTTGATAGGGAATTAAAATTAAATTAAGAATTAAATTCAACACAGCACATATTAAGGTGATAAAAAAGTTTTGCCATTGGTAATTATAGATAAACAAAATATTGTCTAAAATTGAAATAAATGAAAGTAAAAGAGTATAAAATAGAAGAAATTTAAAAATTCCAATTGATGCTTCGTATTTACTGCCTAAAAAGAAGTTCAAAAGAGATTGAGACAAAATAAAAGCTATAAGAATTAAACCTAAATATACAAAGAAATTAGTTAAAAATACTTTATTTAAAATTTTTTTTATTCTTTCAAAATCATTTTTAAATTCTGCCAGGTGAGGCAAAAGTGCTCCTAAAAAGAAACTGATAATTAAATTAAAATTTAGAATTACTTTACTTGCTACACTATAATAACCTAATTCTTCGTAACCCCTTAATTTTCCTAAAATAATATGATCCGTGGAGAAAAAGATAAAACCTAAAATTCCAAAAAATAATAATGGTGTACCATTGATTAAAAAATATTTAAATTTATCTGATGAAAATTTAAAATTTTTTAAAGGGAAAATTTTGTTAATTATTATTAAAACGTAAATAGTGGAAATTAATATGCCCATAAAATAAGAAATAGAAAGATAAATTGGTTCACGAAAACTTTTAACTAAAAAAATAGTAAATATAAAAATAAAAAAAGATTCAATCAAAATCGATAAACCATCATATTGCATTTTTTTTATCGCATTAAAGACAACAGTAAAAATATTTTTTATTTGACCAGTAAAACTAAAAATATATATTATTAAAAATAATAATTGAGAATATAAATCTTTAAAAATAAAAAAACCTAAAAATATAGATATTAAAGAAATAGCTAATAAAAGCATTCGAAAACTGTAATAGTTATTCAATAAGTTAATTTTATTTTCAATATTTTGATATTCTCTAATAAAAAGAAAGCTGCTACCCCAATCGACAAAAATAAAGAAAAATCCTACAATAGAAAGAATATAAGCAAATTGACCATAACCTTCAGGACCTAAATAGCGAGCTGCTAGTATTATTATGAGTAATTTAAAAATCCGTGAAGAAAAATTTCCCAAATATAACCAAAAAGTATTCTTCAAAACAGTTTGCTTAGTTGTTAAATTTTCAAATAAGAAATCCATTTAAATTATTTCAAAATTTTTATAAATTTTAATTGGTTTTTGCCAAATCAAAATTATTTTTTCCACTTTGGCTAATATCGGTCCTTGAAGTAATTTTTGATAAAAATCATTTAAACCACTAAGACAACCTTGAACTATAATCCTTACTCTTCCATCAATTAAATTTTTTGCATAACCATAAAGATTATTCTTTTTTGCCTCCCGCTGGCAAAAATAACGATAACCTACTCCTTGAACTCGACCAGAAACATAAATTTTTAATTCAAAAAAATCCTTATCAAAATCTTCAAAACTTAATGCTTTTTTAAAAATAAATTTATTTATTTTTTCCCTCAATAAATTCCATAAAACTGCTGGACATTTTAAACTATCACTTAAATCTTTTACCAAGCTTCGAACATAAAAACCAGAACTAACTTTAATTCTTATCAATAACAAATTTTCTTCTTGACTAAAGGATAAAATTTGATAATCATAAAGAAAAACATAACGAGGTTTAATTTCAAAATCTATCTTTTTTCTTGCCAATTTATAAGCTGGAATTCCATTAATTTTTATAGCAGAGTATATTGGTGGTTTTTGTAAAATTTTACCCATAAAGAAATCAAGATTTTTTTTAATTAGCTCTACATTTATATCTAAACATTCAAATTTTTCTAATTCATTTTCTCTATCATAAGTTTCAGAAAAATAACCAAATTTTATTTCTGTTAAATAAACTTTAGTTGTTTTTTTCAAAAAGTAATTCAGATATTTAGTATGATTTCCTATACCAATTATTAATAATCCTTGGGCCAATTTATCAAGTGTTCCTCCATGACCAACTTTTTGATGAGTTAACCTTTTAAAATAATCTACTATTTCTCGAGAATAATATCCTCGAGGCTTATTAAATAAAATTAAACCTTCCATTCATGTCTTAATATTATTCAAAATTAACCTAATAACTTTTTTAGCCGGAAGATCGGTTGTAAAACCAGCTGAATTTTTATGTCCTCCACCATTAAATTTTTTAGCAATTTCGCTCACATCAACCTTTTCCGATCTTAAGCTACCATAAATTTGATTATCTTTTTGGGTAAGAAAAATTATTGTCTCCACTTCTTTTATCAATCTTAAAAATTCAATAAAACTTCCGCTTTTTTTTAACTTTTTGTTATTATTTAAATAAATGAGCAAACATTTCTTTTTTTTATTTAGTTTAATTTTATTGAGATAAAAATTTATTTTTTTAAAATCATTCCAATTAAAACCATAAATATGCTTAATTATTTTAAAGATATTTATTTTTTTATCATAGATTTTACTTAAAATTAAAAAAGTTTCTTTATTTCTAATATATCTCAAAGCAACAGTATCACCAATAATCCCACTTAAAATACTAATTTTAAACTTTAAATTAGGTTTAAATTTTAATGCTTTTGCAATTTTGAAAATTATAATTGAACAGCATTCAGTTTTTTCTTCTAAATAATACAAAGATTTTTTCAATGAAAAAGATTTATGATGATCAATAACGATAATTTTTCTATAGTCAATAAATTTCTCTTCTAAACCTAATCTTTCGAGATCAGTTGGCTCAATAGCGATAATTAAATCAACTTCATTAGGAGATAAATGAACACTATTCTTAATAAACCTTAAATCACGATTAATATCTTTTAAGATATCCTTTTCATAAATATAATCACGATTAAAAAGAAGAAATTTTTTTTTAGGATACTTATTTTTTAAAAGATAATAAAGAGCTAACTGAGAAAATAAACAATCAGGATCAGGTTTTGTATGAGAAACGATTAAAATATTATTAGCTGAATTAATTTTACTTTTCAAAATTTTAATTAATCCTCTAAGATCTTTAATTTTCATTTAAAATGATTAAATTTAAAAAAATTATAATTAGAATAGATTATATTAATTTTTTGAACTCTATCAAAATTTAAAATTTTAAAAAAAATAGAAAATTAATTTAATTTTGAATTAAAAGCTTGATAGATAGTATTAAAGTTTTTCTTCATTAGATCATAATAAGAAAGATTATTATCAATTTCTTCTAGGGTTTTTAGGGAATAAATTTTTAAATTATAAATATTAGCCAATTGATAAATAAAATGATTTTCTTCGTTAGAACTTTCAATAAAAATTATTTCAATTTTATTTTTTTTAATCATTTTTCCCAAATTTAATATTTCTGAAGGAGACAATTTTTTAAGATTATCTATATAAATAATATTATCTGATTTTATCTTAAAATTATCTAAAAGATAAAAAAATGAAGGATGAGTAGTAATTACCTTTTTATTTTCAAAATTTTTAAGTGAATTTTTAACAAAATTTCTTAATTCTTTAATTTGAGAAATATATTCAATTGCTTTTTTATCATAATAATATTTATTTTTTTTATCTATACTGACTAAAAAGTTATTTAATTTTTCTATAACTGATAAAGAATTATCTAAAGAAAATAAATAATAAAAATTATTTTTATTATTATTAATTTTTAACAATTCTTCATTTTTTATTAAGAAATAGATATTAGAGAAAATGTATTCTTTAAAATTATTATCAGGAGGAGAAAAATTGTTGTTAATTAGAATTAGATAAGGATTATTTAATTTTTCTTTACCAAAATTAGATAATTTATCTAAAAAAACTAGATCTATTTTTTTATCTCCTATATTTTTAACAAAGTCATAAATAATAGGATTGTCAACAATTATTTGAATTTTATTTTTTTTTAAACTATTAAAATTAATAAAACTTAAAGTAAAAAGAAAGAAGGAAATAACTAAAAGAAAAATTAATAGTTTTTTCTTAAAATTAATCATTAATTAATATCTGAATTTGAAATTAAAAATTAATCTTTCTTTTTTAGTTTAATTAATTCAAAATATTCTTTTATTTTTTATTTAATACTCTTCGTCCATTTCAGGAGGAGTTAGATTTTCTTTTTTCTTTTCAGGTAAATCAGCTACTACACATTGGGTAATTAAAAGTAAACTTGCTACAGAACCCGCATTTTGTAAAGCACTGCGGGTAACTTTTGTAGGATCTATAATTCCTGCTTTCATTAAATCTTCGTATTTTAATGTAGCCGCATTAAATCCATAAGCTTCTTTTCCTTCTTTTACTTTTTCAATTACTACTGATGGATCCATACCAGCATTATGGGCAATTTGTCTTAATGGAGCTTCAATAGCTTTTCTCACAATTGAAGCCCCAATATATTGAGAAATTTCATCCTTGCTAAGATCTTCAATTAATTTATCTAATTGGGAAATTGTTCTTATAAGAGCCACACCCCCACCAGGCACAATTCCTTCATCAATAGCAGCTTTAGTAGCTGCTACTGCATCCTCTACTCGATGTTGAAGTTCTTTTTGTTGAACTTCAGTCGCTGCGCCTACTTTAATGACTGCTACCCCACCAGATAATTTAGCTAATCTTTCTTGTAATTTTTCTTTATCGTATTCAGAAGTAGTAGTTTCTAATTGTTTTTTGATTTGGGCAATTCTCTTTTCAATTTCTTCTTTTCTTCCTTTACCTCCCACGATGGTTGTATTATCTTTAGTAATAATAACTTTTCTAGCTTCACCTAATTGATGAAGATCAGTATTTTCTAGCTTCAAACCTAATTCTTCGGAAATCACCTGCCCTCCAGTAAGAATAGCAATATCTTGAAGAATTTCTTTTCGACGATCACCAAAAGCTGGTGCTTTTACTCCTACAGTAATCAAAATACCCTTAAGTTTATTGACTATTAAAGTCGCTAAGGCTTCACCTTCAATTTCTTCAGCAATAATTAAAATAGGTCTTCGTCCCCCTTGAACAATTTTTTCTAAAAGAGGAACTAAATCATGAATAGCTGAAATTTTTTTATCAGTAATCAAAATAAGAGGATCCTCTAAAACAGCTTCCATTTTTTCTGGATTAGTAATCATATAAGGTGAAATATAACCACGATCAAATTGCATTCCTTCAGCTAATTCATAATTAATACCAATAGTTTGACCTTCTTCTACGGTAACTACTCCGTCTTTTCCTACTTTTTCAATAACTTCAGCAATTAATTTACCAATTGCTTCATCTCGAGCAGAAATTGTCGCCACATGAGCATAATCTTCCTTACCAGAAATTGGTTTTGAAATTTTTTTAAGTTCTTCTAAAACTAAATTTATAGCTCTTTCCATTCCTTTTTGCATTCCAATTGGATCAACACCAGCAGCTACATTTTTTAAACCTTCATTAATTAATACTTGAGCTAATAAAGTAGCTGTTGTTGTTCCATCGCCAGCGGTATCATTTGTTTTCGATGCCACTTCTTTAATTAATTCCACTCCTAAATTTTCAAACTTATCCTCTAATTCTATTTCTTTTGCTATCGTTACTCCATCTCGCGTGATAGTAGGTGTTCCATAACCTTTATCTAAAATAACGGCCCTTCCTTTAGGACCCAAAGTAATTTTTACAGCATTAGCCAACTTATTAATACCCTTTAAAATTTTTACTCTTGCTTTATCGTCAAAAAGAATTGATTTAGCCATTTTTTAAAATTAATTTAATAGCCACACTCTCACACATTGGAGAGGTGGAAATTTACTCTTCTAAAATTGCCATAATATCGTCTTCGCGAATAAAATAATATTCCTTATCTTCAATTTTAATTTCATCCGGTGCGTATTTTTTAAAGAGAATAATTTGACCTTCTTTAACACTTAGAGGTGCTCTTTCATTTTTTTCATTTAGTTTTCCTGGCCCAACAGCAATAATTTTACCTTTTATTGCCCTTTCTTCGCGAGCAGTATCAGGAATAATAATTCCGCCCTTGGTAATTTCTTCCTGTTTAATAGGTTCAACCAAAACATAATCATTAAGAGGTTTTATTTTCATTCCCTTTTTGGTAGAGAAAATTGAACAGAAATGTCAATTTTCTCTATTATCACTGTTATTATCAAGGTGATAAAAAGAATATTATAAAAAATTAAAAAGATAATTTCAAGTCCATCATATTCAAAAAATTTTTTAAATTTTTTACTATCTCAAGGCAGGTAAAGTAAATTTTAATATTCTTTGCAAACCTAAACTATTTTGTATATTAATTATCAATTCAGAAGTAGTCTGTATATCAATATTTCTTAAATTAACATCAAAAAATAAATTTTTTAATCTTATCGGTATAGATTGATTATTTAAGGTGGCTTGAATATTAATAGGTAAATTATTTTCAATCACTTTTCCTGAAATTTGAATAATCTGATAACTACTTGTATTTGGTGAAGAAATTAAATTAACTCTCAAATTTGAAACAATAGGTGCAGTTGGTCCCAAGGTATTAAAAGATCTTACCGATGAACTAGTGATTAAATCAGCTTCATTTATCAGAGTAACAAAAAAATTATATTGAGTATTAGGGGAAAGAGATGTTAAAAGATGATGAGCACAATCGTATCTTACATTATCTAACTGACAAATCTTGTTTACTACTGATTCATTTCTTTGGATTAAATTACTACTTGTTCCATAGTTAATAATTGATCTGGTATTCAAATCTCTTATTAGATCTGTTATTCTACTTGTTAATACCCAAATAACAGCTCTTGAAGAACTAATTTCTTTAACTATTATATCTCTTAAAGTAGGATTATTAAAAACATAACTTCTAGTGGTAAATCCAATGTTTTTAGTTGTTACCGCATTATCTAAATCTTTTACTGTTAATTCTAAATTATATCTTTGATTGGGAGGTAAGTTAGTTAAGTTTACGGGAATACTAAAAGATATCTGACGATTATCTGTTGTTGAAGAATATTCAAAAACAGCTTGTCTCCTTGCTTGACTGATAATTTTAAAAGAAAGAAGATTTAGTGGTTCATCAACTTCAATATTAATAATTAAGTTTCTATTAGGAATATCATATTCAAAATTAACTGATCTAATAATTGGTGGAGTATTAATCCTTTCTAAAATAAGCCTTACTCCTCTACCACAACCATAGCTTCTACCTAAAATCTGTCTTGGAGAAACATAAAGATAATTAGATCGATCAGTAAATTTCAGTATTTTGTTTAACAAGATAGAATCACCAGTTATTCTTCTAAAAATAACTCTAACATTATCTTTTGATTTCAAAAAACCAAATGGGGTTGTCGTGTTATATTGATAAGAAGTTAAAATTTTAGAAAAATTGTTCACTGCTCCATGATTTCTCAGAGCAGTATTAAGATTTGTCCGCGCTTGTTGAGTAGATTGGATTAAAATTGGATTATCTCCTTCAGAACGATTATCACCAGCACTTGAATTGGCAATATGAATTTTATTATCAGAAGAAAAAGAAGTAAGATATAAACTTTTTTGTTCCCCAGAAGTGAAATAAATTAAATTAACATATTCATCAGTGCAAAAATAATAATCTTGTGAAAAAGATTGAGCAGAAGTTAAAATAGGTACTAAATAAAAAAAACTTGAAAATAAAATAGTTATTAAATTTAAATAGTTCATTCTTTTAATATTAGAATATTAAATTTATATAATATTACTTGTCGAAAAAACAAATTATAAATTATTATTATAAAATTTTCAATAAAAATATTTTAAGGGAAATATTTAAAAATTTAAAAATTGAGTATAAATTTAAAAGCTAAAATTTATAATATTTTATTTATTTTTTAATCTTTCCATATTTCTTTGATGCTCTTCAGTATTTAACAAACCACATTTTTTCCATTTTTTTCCACTACCGCAAGGACATGGATCATTTCGATTAACCTTTGGTTGTTCTACTTTAATTTGAATATTAACTAAATAACCAATTAAATTAATATTAAATAGACGATAAAAATTATTAAAACTGTTTAAAGCTTCTTTTTTGTATTCAACTAAAGGATCTTTTTGAGCATAACCTCGCCAACCAATACTTTCTTTAAGTTCTTCTAAATAACTTAAATGTTCTACCCAAAGATAATCAAATGTTTTTAAGATAATTACTCTAAAAAATTCTTGAAAATTATCTATTTGTTTAATTTTTTCCAGATGAAAATAAAATTTTTCTTTTGCATTTTCAACAATATTTTCACTCTCAATTTTCAAATTAAATTTTATTATTTCTTCATCTTCTTTTAAAAATTCCTGAAAAGAGTTTTCTATAAATTCTTCCGGATTTATTTCTTCAAAAAGTATTTTCCTTCTCTCAGAATAAATTTTATCTCTTTGAGAATTAATAACATTATCATATTCTAAAAGATGTTTTCGAAGATCAAAATTAAAACCTTCAACTTTATTTTGTGCTTCTTCTATTGTTTTAGAAATTAAAGAATTCTCTATTACCCCTTCTTCAATTTTCAATTTATCTAAAAAATTCTTTATTTTTTCTCCCCCAAAAACTTTTATCAGGTCATCATCTAAAGAAATATAAAATTGAGTTTCTCCCGGATCTCCCTGTCGACCACTTCTTCCCCTTAATTGGTTATCTATTCTTCGAGCTTCATGTCTTTCAGTACCAATAACAAATAATCCCCCTAATTTTTTAACTTTTTCGGCCTCTTCTTTATCGGGTGGATTGCCACCTAATATTATATCTACCCCTCTCCCTGCCATATTAGTAGCTACGGTTACCATCTTCAATTTTCCTGCTTGAGCAATTATTTTCCCTTCTTCTTCGTGATTTTTTGCATTCAAAATTTGATGAGGAATATTTTTTTCTTTTAATTTACGAGATAAAAGTTCATTTTTTTCTATCGAAGTTGTTCCCACTAAGACTGGTCTTCCTTGATGATATAATTCTTCAATTTTTTGAATAACAGCTTCCCATTTTTGCTTTTGATTAAAAAAAATTTTATCCGGGTGATCAATTCTAATACAAGGTTTATTAGGAGGAATAACTACTACTTCTAAACCATAAACTTTATAAAACTCTTCGGCTGAAGTAACAGCAGTTCCTGTCATTCCAGCTAATTTTTTATATTTTCTAAAAAAATTTTGAATAGTTATTTGAGCAATCGTTTTTGATTCAGGTTGAATATTTACCCTTTCTTTAGCTTCAATAGCTTGATGTAATCCACCTGACCATCTTCTACCCCACATTAATCTCCCTGTAAACTCATCTACTATAATTACTTGATTATCTTTTACAATATAATCTTTATCTTTGAAAAATAAATAATTTGCTCTTAGGGCTTGTTCAAGATGATGA
>JANXCM010000015.1 GCA_025060085.1 Patescibacteria group bacterium | reverse complement strand
TAAAAAAAGGAATATTAATATTCAGAAAAAAATTATTAGCCTAACTAACGAAATAGAAGAAAAGTTAGGAATATTTATTCATCCATTTATTGTTAGTGAAGAAGAGTAGTTAAAAGAGAAAAAATTTAAAACAGACATATTTAGAGCAATAGAAAAAATAGGTATAAGTATCTAAAAAAATGAAGAAAGATGTTAAGATTTTGAGTAGATTAAGACTACAAAATGCTAAAATATTTTTAGCCGAAGCTGTAAGATCTTTTAAAATAAAGATTATCGAATATCAATAAATAGGAGTTATTATGCAGTTTTGACTGTTTTAAGAGCACTTTTAATTTTGGAATGTACTTCTCCGGAGACTCATAGTGGAGTAAGAATTTTAATAAATCTTAGATTCATTAGAGCTAAAAAATTATCACCTTTGATTAATAAACAATTTGATTTTCTTTATAGGTTAAGAACAGATATTGATTACAGCGATTTTGTGAGTGTAACTGAAAAAGAAGCAAAAGAATCTCTTTCGATTGCTAAGAAAACGTTAAAAAATATTGAAGATTTAATAAGAAAAATTTCAAAAGATTCATAAAAATTTAATTAAAATATTAAATTTAAATAAATTAAAAATACTATTGCCCACTTTTAAAAGATGATTGACTGTTATACTAACAAATGAATGTCTTAATAAATTTAATAAATATTATTAAATTTATTAAAAAGCTTTTATGGTAAAAAATTTTACTATTTTCTAAAAAAATTAAGTCAATATTATTAAGTATAATAAAATTTTTATAATCTATTTAAGATTATTGATAATCAATTTACAATTGGTACTTTAACATAAAATTTGCTTCCCTTTCCTTCACCTTCTGATTCTGCCCATATTTCGCCGTTATGAAGTTTGATGATATTTTTAGCAATATATAAACCTAATCCTGTTCCACGAATTTCCTTTTTAATACTTTCATCTCTAACGAACTCTCCAAATAATTTAGATTTAAGTTCTTTTGACATTCCAATTCCTGAGTCAGCTACACAAATAATTGCATATTTATCATCTTTAGTTAAATTTATCTTTACCCATCCTTCTTTAGTATATTTGATAGCATTATCAATTAAGTTTTGAATAACTTGATAAAATCTTATTTTGTCAACATTAACATAACATTCTGATATTTCAGTTTCAAAATTTAAATTTAATCCTTTATTTTGAGCGATTAATTTAAAGTTATTTACTATCTCTTTAATTAAATTAACCAATTCAACTTTTTCAAAATGTAATTCTATTCTATTTTCCTCAATTCTTCGGTAATCCATAAATTCTTCAATTAAAACTAAAAGATTATCAACTGATTCGCGAATTTTATGAGCAAAATCTTTTGCTTGCTGAGGCACACCCTCAATAGAACTTTCAATTAGTTCAGAGTAACCTTTTACAATTGCCATTGGTGATTTTACTTGATGAGAAGCAAAGGAAAGAAATTCTGATTTTATTCTGTTTAATTGTTCAAGTTTTTCTTTTTGTTCTACTTCTTTAATTACACTATTAATTAAAATTATTCCAACAGGTACAAGAATTATAAAAATAATTAAATTTATTAAAATATCCTCTAGATTATTCGTTAAGAAAAATCTTAATATTATTGAAGACCATAATAAGAAAACTATAAATTCTGTTGAGATTATCTTTATGTCGAGGAATAAAAATTTTTTTATAGCTAAAAAGATTAAAAAAATCCAAATATATACAAATAAAGGACCAAGCCAGGTATAATTAAAAATATTTAAATAGGGTAAAATAAGATCAAAAATTAATATAGGTAGACTAGAAAAAATTGATCCTATTAGAATTATTTTTATAATATTTTTATCTTTAGCATCGGTTAATTTTAAAAATTTTAAGAATAAATTTATAAAGCCTAAAATAAAATATGTTATCACAATTATTCCATAAAGAATATAAAGATTACCTATTTGGTATTCAATATTTATTGTTTTTCCTATTATCTCATTGGAAAATAATACCAAATAAGATAATATTAAAATTGGTGTAATCGAAATAATTAATATTGTTTTATTTTTTAGAAAGTTTATTCTATATATTGAAGTGAAAATAAAAAATAAATATGAAGATAACAATCCAAATATATGAGTTACTTTTATCCAGATATCTCTAAATATTGATAATAATTCATAAAAAAAACCTAGTATTCCTAAGCTCCAAATAGCTATCGAGGAAAGCAATATAGAAAAAAAAATATAATCTAAATTTATTTTTTTTCTTAAGAAGATGCTAAAACTTAATAAAATATTGGCTATGCTTATTACAGCTATTAAGTACAAAAATATGTTCATATTAAATTAATTTTTTTGTTCATAAACCTTAAGTATGATAACAATAAAAATCTTTTTATAATATTATCATTAAAAATTAAAGAAGAGTTAGATTTACTAAAAATAAATCTATTATTAAAAAAAATATCTAAATAATTTTTAACTTCTGATATTAAAAAATAAATCGGAATAACTGGATCTTTAATATCATTAAAATAATTGAATAAAATTCCATCTTTGGGATATCTCTGAGTGTATTTTTTTATATAATGAAATGGAAATTTAATTAATTTTAATTTTTTTTCTAAAGTTTTTTTTATAAAAGCATAACCTCCTAAATAATTATTTTCTTGACAATAACTTAAGGCTGATTTAAATAATGTTAACATAACCAAATGTCTAGGTAGGTAAACCTTACTATCTAAATTTTTTCTTTTTACAACTAATCTTCCTATCTCTATCCTTTTTTCTGGTGGTATAATTTTTATTTCTTCAGGTTCTATAAAGTCGAAATAAATTTGAGTAGGAAGGAGATTATCTTTTATTAATCTTAAACTACCTATCAAATCATAGTTAATTTTAGCGATAAAATATATTGATTTATTATTTTTATCATAATCATCTTTTTCTAATCTTTCTGGAAATCTTTTTATATCAATATAATTTTTTTTAGAATATATTTCATATCTTAATTTAAACATTTCTATCAATTCATTTTCATTATTAGGAATTCCAAAATCTATTTCAAAATTTTTGTTCTTCATTCTTATAATCAATTTATTATATATTTCCATTTTTAAAGTTTTATAATTTATAAGCCTTATTTAGTATTCCCTGATTGGAATAAACGAAAACTGTTTCTGATATGTTTTTAAAATTTGATTTTTCTAATAATTCTTTTTGTTCTTGATAATCAAATAAATTTTGATTATCAAATTTATGGATTTTTTGAATAATTCTGTTATAGTATAAAATCTTAATAGTAGGAATAATCAATTTGATAACTAAACATAAACCCTTAATCAATCCAAATTTTTTTATTGATTTTTTTATCCCATCAATATATATTTGAAAAGGTTTAAAGTTTTTATGAATATTAGAAACAACTATTAAACCACCAGGTTTTAATACTCTATATAATTCCTTGAAGACTTCTAATCTTTTTTCTCTTGGAATATTATAAAGGGTATTATTAGATACTATTTTATCAAAGTAATTATCATCAAAAGGTAATTTCTCTTCTAAATTATGCAAAATTATTATTGCTTCTTTATCTTTTTGTTTATAAATATCTAAGGCTTCTTCTGAAAAATCTAATCCTACGACCCTTGCTCCCTTTTCTTTTATCATAATTGCTAAATTTCCTGTACCTACGCCGGCATCTAATATCAGTTCTCCCTCATTTGGATCCAATTCTTTTAAAATAATTTCCAATAATTCTTGGTAGGGTATTAGGTAATTAAGAATATCATATTCCTTGAAATATTTTTTCCAAAATTTTGGTGGTAACGATTTCATACCTTTAATAAAAAATTTTAAGTTAATAATTTAAAAAATATATTATAGAATATTAAAATAATTTTTAGTGAAAATTTCTACTAAAATCTTTCGCTTAACAACTCCACCACCCTTTTCAATTTATCTTCACTAATTATTTCTTTATTGTTTTGTAGTTCTGCTGGCCGAAAATTTAAATTTTTTGACCATTCTTTTATTTTATCTACAGCTTTAAGATCTGTTCTATGAATTACGAAATGTTGGTTGTAGTCTATAGCAGCCAAGATCATAATTTCAGCCAAGCAAGAGTAATTATCATATTTATCTCTAAATCCAAAATTAAAATGAGTATGAATATTTGGTGTATGAACCAAGCCTGCCTCAATAACCACTACCTCTTCCATTTCTAAAACAGATGGATCAACATCTGAAGGTTGAGCATCATCTAAAATTATTGTTCCCTTCGAGAGATGTTCTTTTTTTATAATAGTTTCAGGAGCATTAGTGGCTGTGATTATAAAATGAGCTTTCTTAACTAAATTAATGTCATTGGTAATTTCAAATTTAATGTTTTTATTAATTTCTAAAATTTCAGGTATTAAAAGCTCTTCAATTCTATTTAATTTTCTTTGTAAGTCAATAAAAATAAAGTTTTTAAATCCTTCTCTTGTTAAAATTTTAGCACAAGTAGATCCTATTGATCCAGCTGACCCAACAATTGAAATTAATATTTTATCCTTAGGAAGATCAAATTTATCAGTGATATTTATTAATATTGAAGTAACATTAAAAGAAGTATAGGCATGTCCAGTAGTTAAATGAACATTATAAATATTATCCAATATTTCTAATCCCCCTCTGGTAACTGAATAAGTTAAACCACCTAACCCTATTATTTTTACTCCCTTTCTTTGAGCTATTTTTATACTTTTGATTATTTTTTTTTGAGCTAAATTTCTATTTGATAACATTTCTTTGGGTAACAAGTTTATAGAAACCATACATCCTTAAATATTTTTTTCACTATTTAATGATCTTAAACCAGTTATTTCCGAAACTATTAATGGTGGTAATTTATTTATTAATTTTTCCAAAATTTTAGGTGGTAAAATTCTGAAGAAAGGAAATTCTCTATGAGCATCTTTTATATTTCTGGGATGAACAATAAAGGCAAATTTATATTTATTTGATTTTTTAGGATTATATGACTCGTAAAATAATTTCAAAAATTTAAAAAATTTTTTTACTATCTTCATAATAATAATAAAATAATAATAAATTTTAATAAATTTTTGAGTTAAAACTATTTGTTAACAATTATATTATGAACTTTTAATGATTTCACAGTGGTCTTTTTTAATTAATTTTTTAAATAAAAATGTGTATTATTAATTATGAGATAAAAATATTCTACAAATTCTACAAATTTTGGTTACTAAGCTATGATTCCCAAATTTAATTTTTCATTTTTATCTATTTTTATCAGTTTATCTATTTCACCTATTACTTTTTGAGAAATTTCTTCTATTTCTAATGATTCTAATTTTTCTAATGGTTCACCGAAACAAATTTTTATTCTTCTTTTACCAATCAAAAATCTAATTAAATTTTTAAATTTAGTACATTGGTAAGCATTAATAATTGCCATCGGGATAATTTTTGCTCCAGTTTTTTTGTGAAGATAACCTATACCCCTTTTTGCTTTTTGTAAATTACCATCTTTACTCATTTTACCTTCGGGAAAGATAAATATTTTTCCATTATTATTTAGAACATCAATAGGTATTTTTAATTTATTTTCTAAATCATCCTTTGATTCTCTATTTACGGGTATACTACCATTCAATCTTACAAATAAAGCAACAAAAACTGAGAGAGGAAAAAATGGAGGCGCTTTAAAAAAATTAAAATATTCCGATGAGGCTAAATATCGAAGAGGTAAGATTTTAGAAAATGGATATCCTAAAGAGCGAAAATACTTAACATATGCCCAGCCACCGATTGTTGAATCTAAAAAATGAGTATGGTTAGCAGCGATTATTAATTTTTCAGAAAGATTTAAGTCTTTAAGATTGCTTGAAGTTATTACTTCTGCTCTAAAAATAAATTTTATTATCGGATAAGAAAAGTAATAGGTTAAAATCTCAAAAAATCTAATTAACATTTTTGAATATAAAAATTAATGGGAAATTAAAAAATTAATCATTTTTCAAAAATTAAAAAACTCCTTTTTTGAGGAGTTTTTATTTTTTGACGATAAAAAAAATTAAATTTTTAAGAATCTTTATTTTTACTATTTTATTTTTCATTTCTTATACACTATACTTAAAAAACACTTATATAATTTTATTTTTAAGTTATTATAACACTTCAATATATTTTTTCAATCTTTTAAGTTTAAATATTCATCTTATTAAGGCAAAAAATAATCTAAATTATAGAGATTTTTATGTATTATATTCAGATTTTTTATTTTAATTTATTTTATAATTAAATTCCCTCCTTTCAAAATAAATAAATACCTAGTTCAAATTTATTTGGTTGAGCTTTTTAACCACAGCCATTTTTTTATTTACTTTATTTGTTATATAATAATATTGATGGCCGAATTAAGGCCGAAAAAAATATTATTAATTGATGACGAAAAATCATTTTGTGAGGTTATTTCTTTCGCTCTAAAAAAAGCAGGTTTTGAAATAATTTGTTATTATGATCCTAAAGAAGCTCTTTTAAAAATTATTGAAGATTTACCAGATTTGATTTTATTAGATATTGCTATACCAGAAATGAATGGTTTAGAACTTTTAATTCATTTGAAAAAAGATTTAGGAAGAAAATGCCCTCCTATTATTTTTTTAACCAATTTGAAATATACAGAGGATGGAAAATCTATTGATAAAGATTTTTCTCAATCGATAGGAGCGGTTGATGTTATTCATAAATCTGATAATTTAGATGAAATGATTGGGAAAATAAATAAAGCTTTAGGAATTGAATGATTGTTTATAATTAAAATTTTCTTATGAAGATTTCAGCCGGAATATTAATTTACCGGAAAAATAATAATCAATTTGAAATATTATTAGTTCATCCTGGGGGTCCTTACTGGCAAAATAAAAATGAAGGAAGTTGGAGTATTCCTAAGGGTGAAGTAAAAGAAAATGATGTGAATTTTTTAATTACTGCTATTCGGGAATTTAAAGAAGAAACGGGTGTTGATATTAAAGAAGAAGATATAAAAAGAATTTTTTATTTAGGAGAAGTAAAATCAGAAAATAAGATTGTTCAAGTTTTTTGTTTAGAAAAAGATTGGGGAGATAATTTTAAATTGAAAAGTAAGATGATAAAAATAGAATGGCCACCTAAATCAAATCAATTTATTGATATTCCTGAAATTGATCAGATAGGCTATTTTAATTTGGAAGAAGCAAAAACAAAATTAGTTAAATTTCAAAGAGCTATTATTGAAATTTTCGAAAAAAAGATAGATAAGTAAGTCTAAGATTATTTTATAATACTTAAATTAAAATAATAAAATAAAATATTGACATAATTTTTTAGTTATTTTAAAATTATTAACGTCCTGAATGGGATAGGATAGAGAAGCATAAACTATTCTACTCATTTTTTTTTGTTTTTCTTAAAATATTTTTAGAACTATTTATTTTCTCTATTTTTTAAAGTCTTGAAATTTTATTTGAATTATATTAAAATAAATTTCGGTCTGTCCAGTCCTAATTTCAAATAAGGGGGTTGAGTATCTTTCCTTCCTTAACCTCAACCCCCTATTTTTATTTTTTATAGTTGAATTTTTTTATTAATTAAAAAAGTTATTGATAAACTTTTAAACCAATAGCTTTTTATTTTTTTAAAATTATTTAATGATAATAAAAGGAAAAGTTTTAAAAATTGTTAAAAATATTTCCCCCGGAAAATTTTTAACCTACATTCAGGTAGCAAAATTAGCCGGAAGTAAAAAATATCATCGCCTCGTAGCAAAATTAATGGCCAAAAATGAAGATATTGATATACCTTGCCATCGTGTAATAAAAAATGATTATACTGTGGGAAAATATAATAAACTTTTAATTAAAAGAGAAAAAATTTTTGATCCTAAAGAAAAGAAAAATTTATTAAAACTATCTTCCAAGATAATTAAATCAGCTTTATTATTAAAAGAAGGAACAATCGGGTTAATTCCCACTGATACTATTTATGGAATTTGTGGTAGTGCTCTTAAGAAAAACGTAGTGGAAAAAATTTATCAATTAAGAAGAAGATCTCCCCAAAAGCCAATGATTATTTTAATTTCTGATTATGGATGGTTAAAAAATTTTGGTATTCTACTTAACCTAAAAGAAAAAGAGATTTTAAATAAAATCTGGCCAGGGAAAATTTCCGTTATTTTAAAAATAAAAAATAAAAATCTAATTAAAAAATTAACATATCTTCATCGGGGAACAAAAACTTTATCATTCAGATTTCCCAAACTTAAATGGCTTCAAAATTTGTTAAAAATTTCTGGACCATTAGTAGCTCCTTCGGCTAACTGGGAAGGTTATGAACCAGCAAAGACAATAAAGGAAGCTAAAAAATATTTTGGAAAAGAAGTTTTTTATTTAGAAATTAAAAAAAATTTTAAATCAGATAAAAGAAGAAAATATTTACCCTCAACACTTATCCGTTTAGAAAATTCAAATATTGAGATTTTAAGAAAAGGTGCAGGTTATAGAAAATTGTTGTCTATTTTTTAATCTAAGAAATTTACACTATGAGGTTGACTTTCTTTATAACCACTATCCGTAATTTTAATAAATTTTGCTTTTTTCCATAATTCTTTAAGATTTTTTGCTCCACAATAAGAAAACCCAGATCTTATTCCTTTTTCTAAATTGATTAAAACTTCTTTTACCGAACCTTTATATTCAATAAAACCGTAGTTTATTCCTTCAGAAATTGGTTCATATTCAGGACTATCATTTGTTATTCTGATTTTATTTCTATAAGCCTCTTTTGAAGACATTCCTCGAAACATTTTGACTCTTTTCCCTTTAAAGTTAAATATTTCACCAGGAGATTCATCAGTTCCTGCCAATAAAGAACCTAACATAACTACACTAGCACCAATAGCTAAAGCTTTAACTATATCTCCAGAATTTTTACAACCACCATCCGCAATTATAGGTGTATTATCACCTACTCCCTTTTTAGCCATCATAATAGCAGTTAATTGAGGTACACCTGCACCAGTTACTATTCTTGTAGTACACGCACTTCCTGGGCCAATTCCTACTTTTATAATATCTGCTCCAGCTCTTTTTAAATCACGTGCACCTTCAAGGGTAGCGACATTGCCAGCAATTAAAGGAATATTATTAAATTTTCTTTTTATTTCTCTAATAACTTTTAATGATTTATTTAAATGTCCATGAGCGATGTCTAAGCATAAAACATCTACATCAGCTTTGACCAATTCTTCTGCTCTTTCTAAGTAGTCTCCACGAACACCAATAGTGGCTCCAACAAGTAATCTTCCTTTTTTGTCACGAGCAGCCTTTTTATTAAGAGAATATTGAAAATCTCTTAGACTAACTAAACCTTTGACTTTTCTATTTTTATCTATTATAGGTATTTTTTCTATTTTATATTTTTTAAAAATTTCTTTAGCTTCCTTTAAGGAAATTTTTTTATAACTAACAACAAGTTTTTCAAATGGAGTCATTAAGTATTTAATTTTCTTTTTTAAATTTTCTTCTAAAAAATAATCTCTCTTTGAAATTAAGCCGATCAATTTTTTCTTTTCATCTACAACTAAGAATGTTTGAAAATTGTAATCTGACGAGATTTCTAAAAGTTTTTCTAAGGTAATTTCAGGATTGACACAAATAGGATTTTCAATAAAATAATTCTCTGCTCTTTTTACCCTTTCCACTTCTTTTACTTGATATTCGATTGAACAAAATCTATGAATTATTCCTAATCCTCCTTGGCGAGCAATAGCAATTGCCATTTCGCTTTCTGTTACTGTATCCATTGGAGAAGAAACAATAGGTATTTTCAATTTAATTTGAGGATGAAGATTTACTGAAAGATTAATATCTTTTCTTGAATCTATATCCGATTTTTGAGGGATTAATAAAACATCATCAAATGTTAAACCTTCTTTCATTTGTGAATTGTTCATAATAATTTAATTGCTAATTTATATTAATTTCGTTCTCATTAAAAGCTATGAAAAATTTATTCTATTTAAGAAAAATAGAATGAATAGAATACAAATTGAATAATTAAATTTATTTTCTCTATTCAAAAATTCAATTAGCTTAGTTTTATTTAAATTTTCTTTTAAAAATGATTGACCATTATTCATTCAAATTTGTTTAAATTTTTTATTAACCTAAAATATTTTTTTCTAATTTTTCTTCATCTAATTCATAAAAGGATAAAAGTTGATAAATAGGAGCGATGATAGAAACAATTATTCCTACTAATAAAGGTAATAAAATCAATCCCCAAAAATACAAATTTCCTGTTGTTCTAAATAAATTATGTTTTGTATAATCAGCTAACATATATAAAACCTTTCGATAGATACTTATAGCAATAATGCCAACTATCCAAATAAAGATAGCGAATCCTATAAAAGCAAAAATAAATGGTTTAAAAAATTCTTTTACCTCACTAGTTGGTATATTGGTCTTATTGTAAAAAAAATAATTTTGTGGAGTAGTTGTTAGATTATAAAAATTTTGTAAATCTTTTCTAAAGTTAGAAATCACTTCTGAACTTTCTTGGGATAAAGATAAAATATTTAAACCCAGCAAACCCCCTAATATTAGGGGAATAATTAAAATTGAAGTAATAATTCCTATTAAATATGAAAAAAGAACATATTTAAAAATTTTTTTGTTACCACTTATTTTAGAGATCGTATGGAAAGATATTAATAGTAAAACAAAACCGGCTAATGATAATATAACCCCTAAGTAAGGAATAACTCCTAAAAATAATAAACCTGTTCCTATTAAACCATAATTTTTAAATTTTTT
>JANXCM010000014.1 GCA_025060085.1 Patescibacteria group bacterium | reverse complement strand
TGTTTTTTACTTGGTGTTCTTTTTTCTTCTTTAATTTCACCTCCTTCAACTAATTTTGTTCTTGTTTTCCCCATCTATTTTTTTGTTATTTTTATTCTTCCTGAACCGACAGTTTTTCGGGGACCCTTGCGGGTTCTAGCATTGGTTCTTGTTCTTTGACCTCTAACAGGCATTTTTTTTCGATGACGAATTCCTCGATAACAATTTATTTCCATTAACCTTTTAATATTAGCTTGAATTTCCCTTTTTAATTCATTTTCAATCCTTAAATTATCTTCAATATACTTTTCAATCTTTCTAAGTTCTTCCTGAGTTAAATCATTAGCTTTCTTCATTGAATCGATATCTAAATCTTTACATATTTTTCCCGCCCAATAATTTCCGATCCCATAAATATAAGGTAAAGCATATTTCAATCTTTTATTTGGAATTTCTCTTCCAGCTATTCTGACCATTTTTAACCTTGTCTTTGTTTATGTTTTGGATTTTCACAAATAATATAAATTCTATTTTTTCTTCTTACTACTTTACACTTATTACATCTTTTTTTTACGGCTGTGGTAACTTTCATATTATTTAATTTCTTCTAATTATTCTTCCCTTTGTTTTATCATAAGGAGATAATTCAACTACTACTTGATCTCCTGGAACAATTTTAATGTAGTTAATTCTCATTCGACCAGATAAATAAGCTAAAATTTCTTCACCATTAGTCAATCTTACCTTAAAAGTTGTATCAGGTAAATTCTCAACAACTATACCTTCAACAATTTCTTTCTTCATAATTAAAAAATAAGAAAAATAAGAAAGTAAAAAAATAAATGCAATTTTTCATTGCCGATAAATTGAATTTTTTAAAATTAACTTAAAAAACTCTAGCTAAATAATATTTTTAAATTATAACAAAAAATCAAAAAAAAATAAATAGCTAGATTAATTATAAATTTATTTATGAGTAATTTTAAAATATCGGGGTGGTGGGATTCGAACCCACAATCTCTTGGTCCCAAACCAAGCGCCTTAATCCGTTAGGCCACACCCCGATCCAAAAAATATATTTAAACTTGGACTTGGACTCGGCGGGATTCGAACCCGCGACCCCTGCCATGCCATAGCAGTGCTCTACCAACTGAGCTACGAGCCCGTACTTAAAAATATTTAAAAAATTGAATTTCTAAAATTAGATGTTCTCAAAAAGATAATTATACTAAAAATAAGATCATTCTGCCAACAAACCAACTAACCATCCTAATCCTAAAATTAGGATTAAAAAATAAACTAAAATTTTTGGAAAATAAAAATAATAAACATTTTTCAATTTCAGATAACAGATCAAAATTAAAATTAGATTAATCCCAATAAAAAGACTACCAATAAAACTCAAAATTTTAATTAGATTATCTAAATTTAAAAAGCTTAAAATTATCATTAAAAAAGCTAATAAGCCCCAAGCTAACTTTTCTTTTATATTAAAATCTACTATTAAACCTCTTTTTAAATAAAAAGCTAAAGAAATAAAAGTAGTAATAATACTTAACAAGAATAAAATAGCAATTCCATAACTAAAATAGATATTATTCAATTCAGACATTAAAGAGATAATACTTAGAGGTTGAAGATTATTACCCAAAAATCCTAAAGTGCTTAAAACATAAAAAAGATAAATGAAAAAAATAAATATAAGACTAAAAAGATTAACTTGAATAAAAGACTTTTTATTCTTGCCCAAAAAATCATAAATAATTTGTAAAGAATGATAACCAGTAAAAGAGAAAAGAATTATTCCATAACTAAACCAAAAATCATTTTCAGCAAAAAATAAATAGTCAATTTTAATATTGGGTAATAAATAACTACTAATTCCTAAAAAGAAAATAATTAATAGAATTGAAAGTATCGAATCAATTTTACCGAAGAAATTATTTCGAAAAGATATTACAAATAAAATAAATGAAACTATAATCAGTTTAAAGTTTAAAAAGTCGAAAGGGGAAATATTTTTCAACACTTGTTCAATAGCTAATAAATAAGCCAAGAAAACCATTGTCAAACCAATAAAGTCTATCAACCATACTGGTAATTTAAATTTTTGATTGATTATTTTAGCTACTAATGAAGGTAAATTATGTTTTTCTTCTAACTGAAAAATTATTTCGCCATAAATTAGATGAAAAATAAAAATTAAAATTGGAATAGTTATCAACCAAAAATAAAAATAGATACCTGATTTTAAAGCTGTATAGGGAAGAACAAAAATTCCTAAACCAATAATTGTGCTGGTTAAAATAAAAAAACTAATAAAAATATTATTTTTCATTAGCAATTCGCCTTTCAACGGAAGGTAAAACAGATAAGATAAGTAAGACTAATAGTGAAGTAATAAAAGTTTCAAAATAATAACCTTGACCAATAGCTGTACCAATTGCTGCCGTTACCCATAAAGCAGCTGCTGTTGTTACTCCCTGTAATTTTTCTTGATGAAAGTAGATTAAACCTCCTCCTAAAAAACCAATACCAACAATAATATTCGCTAAAAGACGGGCAGTTCCCTCTGTATCAAAATTTAATGAGATAACCGAAAAAAGTGTTGCTCCTAAACAAGTTAAAGAAAAAGTTCTCAAACCTGCTTGTTTATGGAAAAAACTTCTTTCTGCTCCAATAATAGCACCAATAATCACTCCTAAGATTAAACGATAACCAATTTCTAAGAGGGAAGTGTCAGTCATTTTTGATTAAATTAATCATTTTTTCAACTAATTTTTTAGGATCACTTTCCCAAATTATTTTTTCATGTTTTTTATAGGATTCAGCAATAATTTTATCCATATATTTCTCTTCTCCTCCACTATTCAATAAAATCCCCATCGGTTTTTTTTCTTCATAAGCAATAACAAATTCATTTAAAGTTCCTGTTCGACCACAAATAAAGATAACTCCATCACCACACCTGACTAAAATTAAATTTCTTAAAGAATGACCAAAACCTGTATAAAAAATTAAGTGATGATAATCAGTTGGTAGATTATATAACTCTAAATGTTCCTTTTCGTTCATTGCCGGCGAAATACCAATTACATAACCATTGTGTTCATAAGCTCCCTTGGCTACCCAGAATGGTGTACCTGTAGTTGCTCCGGTAATAGTAGTTACTCTATTTAAAGCTAAATTTTTTCCGATTTCGTAAGCTGTTTCATTGATATTTTCACTACAATGAGCTGTTTCAGCTGCTCCTGAAATAACAATTTTCAAACTTTTCATTAATTTATTTATCAAAATAAATAATTAAATCAATTTAAATTAACTACTAAATTTATTTTTTAATTAATGGTTTCAATTTTCTTTTTTTTCTAATTAATTTTGAAGATTTTTTAGCTAAAAAATGAGACAGGCCACTTATTCTCCTCAAAATTTTACCTTTTTTAGTTATTTTTACTCTTTCTAAAAAAGAATCTCTTTCTTTCATTTTTTACTAATAATAATTATTAAGTTATTACCGCTTTGCTTAATAGAACTAATTATTTTTACCGGCACCTCAATCAAGCTAAGAAATTTATTCATTTTTTCTTGAGCAAAATCAAGATGAAGAATTTGTCTTCCTTTTAATAACATTCTTATTCTTATTTGATTACCTTCTTTTAAAAATTCCTCAGCTTGTTTTGCCTTTCTTTTTAAATCACCTTCAGCTTCTTGAAAACTTATCCTAATCTCTTTTATTTCTGAAGTAGATTTTTCTTTTTGTTTCTTTTTTAAATTATAAAGATATTTTTGATAATCACCTAATTTTAAAACAGGCGGAATTGCTTTTTCCGAAATTAAAATCAGTCCAGTTTTTTTCTTTTCAGCAATTTTTTTTGCTTCTTCCAAATCAACTATTCCTATTTGCTTGCCATTTTCATCAATTAATCTTACTTGGATTAATTTTAGTTTATTTAATTTAGGGTCAAACAATTTATGTTAATAATATTAGAATAATAAATTAAAATAAGTTCTTAATTAATATTAAAATAATATTAAAAATATAAAATTATTCAGCTATTATCATCCATGTAAAACCATGAACTGGGGCATCATTGCGCGGTGGTCTACTTAAAATTATTTCTAATCTTTGAGAAGTACAATCTCCTATGTGAGCAACAATATCTCTATGAATACCTTGATCTACATTTATAGGACTAGCAAACGCGCTTAGACATCTAGAAATTCCAAATCCAGACAAATTAATATTGTAAACACCCTCTGATAAACCCCTCCAATCATAACGTAATGTATCTCTATCAAAAGGATAGTAATTTCCACCTATTATTTTTATCTTAGAACCTCGTGGATCGCCTATTGTAACATTAAAACTTCGAACGCTTGGAGGTTGAATATCTTGGTTAAAAAAATCTAACAAAACCCAATTGGTAATATTAAAATTAATTATATTTCTTATGTAATCAATAGTTACCGCCTGATTACCAGATACATTTGTTCTTCCTATATCGGGAGTTTGGATTAGTATTGGTGCATAACTAGAACCTTTATAAAACTTAAATCCCTCATTATATGTTCTAAATATTGTATATCTTGTTTGGCCTTGGCTATAAGTTGAATAGAAAATTAGAAAAGAAATGAGGAAAAGAATAAATAACACTACATATTTTTTTTCAGATAATTTATTTAAAAAGGAAAAAATTATTTTTTTCATTTTTTATCTTAAAAAAATAAAATTAAAAAATTTAAAATATAAATATGATATTATTATATTTTAATTACATCTAAGATGTGCAAACTTAAAAATATTATAAAAACTTTAAATGTATAAAAAATAAATATATCTATTGAAGAAATTTATCTGTATAAACAGTTACTTTACATGCAACTCCGCCATGCCGCCAACCATTTAATAACTGCCCCTCGATATATGCATATCTAAATTCATCAAATAAATTTGAAATTGGAAATGGTACAGTTGATGGTCTTCTTATCTTGATATAAATTAGATACCAATCACCATTAAATACTCTATCATCTGGAGGTCCGTCACTTCCATCAGAATATTTTCTAATTATTAATTCATTAGTATTGGCTGGCATTATTATTTCATCCAAATTTATATCTAAAGGTATGTAATGGCCATGAACAGACCAATATCTTGCATAATCATTACCAAAATTATTCCACCAATAATCATATCTCTCGTAATTATTTGCATTAAAATAAGATAAGTTATAGTTGACATCAAAAATTCTTCGAGAAACATCTTTGACTATAAATATTTTAACAAATGGTAAATTATCTAAATTTCTTGCATCTACCCTATTTTTAGAAAAGGAAACTACGCAAAAACCACTATCATTAATATATGCCTGTAGTCTTATCTTTTTAAATCTTGAGGGTGGAATAGGTAGGTCTCGCAGATCTCTAAAACCTCCTAATATTCCATTTGTATCGGATTCAAATGAAATTGAAGCGGGATAGTCATTACCTTTAAATCTTTCTTCCCCTTCAACCCAGCTTCTACTTCCTAAAAATATGTTTCTTATAAGATTATCATCTCTTATACTTTGTGGTGGATTATTGCCACCGGGTGGAAAATACCACGTATATGCTCGCCTAAAATCTATTTGTGCAGGAAACAATATAAACTTAGCTAATTCTGATGAAAGGAGATTAAATTTTGTCACTAACTGATTACTGTTATTATCTTCCCACCAGTTTAATTTGAAACCTATTAGCTCGTCGTATACATGATCTCCAAATACAGGAGCATAAGAATTTCCAGTTCTCCATTTATAAAACTTAAATCCATCATTATCTGTTCTAAAAACTGTATATCTTCTCTGACCTTGGCTATAAGTTGAATAGAAAATTAGAAAAGAGATAAGTAGAATAATAAATAGAAGTAATAATTTTTTTGTGTATATTATACCAAATAAGTAAGAAATAATTTTTTCAAATATATTAACTTTATTATTCATTATTTATTCTTTTATCCTTTTATTCTTCCCCAATTTCAAAGACTAACCTTGAACCATCGGAAGAATATATTCTTACATTACCATTAACATGTAATTTAGCTTGAGGGGTAGTTGTACCAATACCTACATTACCTCCTAAGACAGCTAAATGAGAATCAAAATTTACTCTTAATGTTCCACCTGTAGTTATACCATTATCTGCAGCAATTAATCCTCCAACAACATGTAATTTATGTCGAGGAGTAGTGGTACCAATACCAATATTAACATTGGTTGGAGTAGCATATAAATTTGTTCCCGATAATATCCAATAAGATATACCTCCTGTTGGCCAATTTCCAGTAATACAATTATTACCTAGGCAGAATCTTTGGGCAATAATTGTGGCTGAAGAAAGAATATCACCAATAACATGTAATTTAGCTTGAGGGGTAGTTGTACCAATACCTACATTTGAGTACATAAAACCTAAACCTTCTTGACTAAGATAAGGATGATTATCTAAATAAGAAGTTAAAAATGGTGTAAGATTTTGTGAATTTAAGCTGTTTAAAATGTTATTTACTGAATTATCAGCATAATCTATTACTAATCCCTCCACTTTTATAGCTATATCATTATAAGCATTTGACTCTCCATGTGAAGGAGTACTAAAAGTTTTTTCATAAATAGGAATTTTAACATGATTATTTTCTATAAATGGCTCTCCTATTTTGAAAGCACTAGTGATATCTCCATTAGCAGCCACTACTTCTGAAGATTTATAATTAAAATAATCATGATTTTGTACTCTATTTATAAAAAATCTTTTAGTATATCTACCTTTACTAGAGTGATAATTCCAGTATGAAGAAAGAGAAACTTCAATCCATCCTGCTATTGTATTATTTCCTAAATTAATATTTAACTGGTAAACTTGATTTGTTTGAGTTCCAAAGTAAAATGTTGTCGCTCCTGTCCAAACGAAATGATTTCCAATTCTTAAAGATCGGCTACTTATGAGTTTATCGTTATATAAGCTTCCCTTTATAAAAACTGAGGAATTTTGAGGATCGTGTCTATACCAATTAGAGGAGCTACCATAAATATGGATGGTATCAAATATTGAAACTACACTTAATCTCTGATTATTAGGATGTCGTTTAGTAATCCAAATAGGAGAATTAGTTAATACTCCTACTGAACTAGCCATAGGAATAGTATTTGTTGGAATAGTAGGATTTATCATCATATCAGACCAAATTAAAAGATGTTGAGGAGCAACACACATCGGAATAGAAGATTGTGATTGAGCAAAAAGAAAATTTTGAGATAAAAAAAATAGAGAAATAATAATTATTGTGAGTATTATTAACCAATTTATTTTTTTGCTTTTTTCTAAAAGGGCTATACCCATCTTATAATTTTATTTAAAAAAAATTTAATTTTAAACACGCTTAATATTTTTAACATTTAAATTCATTTTTATTTTTTATACTAATTTTTTATGATCGCAATTGTACATTAATATTAGTAATGACTATTTTAATCTAAATAATTAATAAATTAAAATTATTTTAATCACAATTTAATATTTATCAATAAAAAATTGTGGATAAATTACAAACTAAGCTGGTCGCTAATAGATTGCATGGATTTTAAACAAATTTCTGCTAATTCTTCAACTTTAATTCCTAAAAATTCTTCACACTTCATAATTATCTCTCTGTTGACTCCCCTAGCAAAAGAATATTCTTTAAACTTTGACATTATTTTATCTACAGTAACTTCGGCTAATTTTTTATTAGGCATTACTAAAGCAACAGCTACAATTAAGCCAGTAATTTCTTCACAAGAATAAAGCGCTTTTTCTAACAATGTTTCAGGAATTAAATTATGAATATGATTATGCTTTCTAATAGCTTCGATAATTTCTTCTGGAAAACCTTCTTTTTCTAAAATCTCAACAGCAATAAAAGGATGCTTTTCTGGAGTTTCTTTAGTTATTTCCCAATCTAAATCATGTAAAAGGCCAGTAATTCCCCAAATTTCTTCGTCTTGATTAAATTTTTTAGCTAAAGATCTCATTAAGGCTTCAGTGGCTAAAAGGTGTTTTTTTAAATTTTCGTTTTTAATGTATTGATCAATAAGAAGGAGTGATTTTTCTCTCAAATTTTCTGTTACCATCTTAACTATGCTTGTTTTTTAAATTATCGTTTAATTATTATCATATGATTATTTGTTTTATTTAGTTTAAATTTTTATTTAGATTAAATTATAATAATAAACCGATGATTAAAGAAGAGCATTTAAAAATTTTTGAATCATTAGGTGGAAAGATTATCGAGGGTTTTCCTATTATAAATTCACAAGTTTATTACACAGCACAAGGAACATTATATCTTAAAGAACCAGGAGTAATAATGATTGCTCAACCAAAAATCAGGATAGAAAACACAGAAGAATTTTTAAAAGGATATCAAAATGAATTTGAGGAATATTTAAAGGATCCAAATAAATTAACTAGTGGCACTCAATTAATAAAATTTTCTGCTCAACTTTGTTATATGTCTTTCGGACCAAAAAGAACTTGGAATAAAGATGCAGAGAGATATTTTGAAAATATTATTTCTTCAGGACATGGCTCGGTTTTAGAACACAGCTATTATACTTTTCTTCTTTATGGAATTTCGAGAAGTTTAACTCATGAATTAATTCGTCATCGAGCAGGATTTGCTTATTCTCAACAAAGCCAAAGATATGTTAGTGGCAATTTAATAAGATTTGTTGAAAGGAAAGAATTTCAACAGGATCAAGAATTACATCGCTTATTTGAAATGAGAATTGATAAAATAAAAAAAGAATATGATGAAATTTATAATCTTTTAAAAGAAAAGCAAGAAAGTTTAAGTATTTTAGGTCAATCTGATAAAGAAGAAAATTCTCATCTTAAAACAGAATTAAGAAAAAAATTAAATCAGTGTGCTCGAGCTATTTTTAATAATGAAACCGAAGCACCAATTGTAGTAACAGCTAATATTCGTGCTTGGCGTCATACAATTGAAATGAGGGCTAATAACTATGCCGAAACAGAAATTAGAGAATTATTTTTTAGAATTTTTCTCTGTTTAGCTATTGTTGAACCTATTTTATTTAAAGATTATGAAATTATAAAATATGATGATGGTTTTTATGGAGTAAAAACTAAATGGAAAAAAGTTTAAGGTCGGCATTAAAAATTAAAAATGAAAATTAATATAAAGATGCATAATAATCACCTTTATAATCTTCTTTCTCAACTTACTCAAGAACATCGTAGTTTATGGCGAATAAAAAAGTACTATCTTAAAGATTCAGGTAGTTGTAAAAAATGCAAAGATTTTTGGAAAAAACTAGAAAAAGAGAAAGAAAATCATATTAGAGAAATTGTAGAGATTTTAAAGGATCATAAATTTTAAATTTAAAAATGAAAGAAATAAATTTGTTGAAAAATAAAGTCATAAAAATAATTGAAAAATTGGATGAATTATTTCCTTCGTCAAAAATTGCTCTTAAATTTTCTAATCCATGGGAATTATTTGTTGCTGTTGTGCTATCAGCAAGAAATAGAGATGAAATGGTTAATAAAGTAACTGAAAAATTATTTAAAAAATATAAAAAATTAGAAGATTATTTAAGGGCCTCAGAAAAAGAATTTGCTAAAGAGATTAGCACTTTAGGATTATATAAACAAAAAGCTAAATATATTCTTTCGGCAGCAAAGATAATTAAAAAAAATTATGGCGGAAAACTGCCTAAAAGGATAGATGAATTAGTTAAATTACCAGGAGTAGGAAGAAAAACTGCTAATATCATTCTTTGGCAAGCTTATAAAATTTCTGAAGGTTTTCCTGTCGATACTCATATTAGACGACTAACAAGATTATGGGGACTAACAAAAAATTCTGATCCAGACAAGATAGAAAAAGATTTAATGAAAATTATTCCTAAAAAGAGATGGGGTGATTTACCATACAAGATAATTGATTACGGAAGAAAATATTGCAACGCTTATTGTTCTCATAGAAATTGTCCCCTTAAAGAATTTATTGAAAAATAAATGGAAGAAATAAAAATTTGGACTGATGGAGGAGTAATAGTTGACAAAAAAATTGGAGCAATTGCTGTCGTGATAAATTTTTATCAAAAAAAGAAATTTTATAATCAAAAAATTAATAATATCTCAAATAACGAGGCTGAGTATTTAGCAGTTATTTATGCCTTAAAAAAATTAAAACAATTATTAGGAAAAGATAAAATAAAAAAATATAAAATTATTCTTCATTTAGATAGTGAATTAGTCGGTAGTCAATTAATCGGTAAATATAAAATTAAAGAAAAAAATCTTCAAAAATTATTTATCATTTTCTGGAACTTAAAGATTGACTTTCCTAACTTAGAAATAAAAATAATTTCTCGAGAAGAAAATTTAGAAGCAGATAGATTAGTAAAAAATATTTTATTTGAAAAAAAGTTATTTTAAATATATAATTAATACTGCCTTGTGGCTCCATAGTTAGGTTGGAACCACTCTTTCCCATTCCGAACAAGTAAGTGAAACAGCCTAACGCCGATGGTAGTGCTCATTAAGAGCGCGAGAGTAGGTGCTGCAGGGTTAAAAATAAAGTTAATTTATTATTTTATTTTTTAAGGGTTCTATATTAAGAAATAATAATTAATTTATTAATAATAAATAATAATAATAATAATAATAATATTAAATTTCAAAAAAATCATTAACTATATTTTATATTTCTATTTTTAATTTTAATTTTATATATTTTTATGATGAATATTAAAATAATAAGATTCTGAATAATATTAACTTTAATAATGAACAATATTTATGAATTTGGTTATTGGCTAAAAATAGACAGCGATTTAAAAGAAGATTTAGAAAGAATAAAAAAAGTTTTTTCTAATTTTCAAGGTGAAATCGTTTTTGAAGATTCTCCTAAGAAAAAAAATTTGGCTTATCCAATAAAAAAACAAAAGGTGGGTTATTTTGGTTATTTAATTTTTAAAATAGAAGAAAAAA
>JANXCM010000013.1 GCA_025060085.1 Patescibacteria group bacterium | reverse complement strand
ATTAGGGCTATAATAATTCTAGAAATAAAAATTCCGATAAAATCAATCAGCCAAAATGATTGAATCATTTTATAATTAAATAAATATAAATGGAAGAATTATATTTTAATTTTCTTAATGAAAGATTTAAACCTTATCAAAAGAGATTATTTAAATTATATCATAAATTAGGTAGTTTTAAAAAAACTTTATGATATTTTAGAAAATCAAGATAAATTAGAGAAAATTGATTTAGAAAAAGAAAGGGAAATAATTAAAAAATACGACATTGAAATAATTACTTACGAAAGTCAATTATATCCAGATAAACTTAAAAATATTGATTCACCTCCTTTAGGAATTTATTTATTAGGTAATAAAAATTTGCTTAACGATAATAATTTAACCCTAGCTGTCGTTGGTACTAGAAGAGCCTCTTCTTATGGTTTAAGAGTAGTGAATTTTTTAGTTGATGAGTTAAGTGATTTAAATATCTTAATTATCAGTGGCTTAGCTTATGGAATTGATTTAGCTGCACATAAGGCAATCATTGATAAAAAAGGAAAAACTATAGCTGTTTTAGGGGAAGGAATTGTAAATATTTTAAAATCTAACAAGAAAAAAATAGTGGAAAAAATTATTGAAAATAATGGTTTAATAATTTCGGAATTTGCTCCATCTGAAAAAGGACTATCTTATCATTTTCCACTAAGAAATAGAATTATTGCTGGTTTAAGTGATGGTATTATTATTATCGAAGCCCCTATTGACTCTGGTGCTCTTATTACTGCTAATTATGGTTTGAAATATGGTAAAGAAATTTTTGTTGTTCCAGCTGAAATTTTTAATAAGAATTTTGAAGGTAGTCATAACTTAATTAAGTCGGGCGCAAAGTTAGTTACCTCTGTTGAGGATATATTAGTTGAATTAGGAATTAATTATCAATTTAAAAAGAAAATGGAAAATATTAATTTAACTCCTAAAGAGGAATTAATTTGTGAAGTTTTAAAAACAAAAAGTTGTTCCGTCGAAGAATTGAATATTAAAACTAAACTAGCTATTCAAGAATTATTAATTATTTTAACTAACTTAGAGATCAGAGGAATTATTAAAAATAGAGGAGGTGAGTTTTATTTAGTTTAGTCAAAATAATTATTCCACAAAAATAGTAACTTTTCCAAAATTGTCATAATTAAATTCTCTTTCTAATTTAAATTTTTTAATTTTTCCAAAATTTAATTTATTAATATTAACTTCTTTTTTAATTCGGTTAATATTTTTAAAAATAATTTTCCTTAAATTATTATTTAATTCTAAAGAAACATTGATTTTTTGGGAGGGGATTAATTTTAGATCTTGCCTTAAATCTTGAAAATATCTCAAAAAATCGTTAACTATTCCTTCTTCCTTAAGTTGAGGAGTAATTGTTTTATTTAAATAGATATTTATCGGATTATTAGTGCTTAGATAATTATTTTTATTCTTAGGTTCGCCGAGATAAATATTTTTAATATTTGTTTCTTCTTTAATAATTTCCAAAAAATTATTTGGAATTTTTTCAGCTAAATAAGCATCACTTAGAGGTTGACGAATCTTAAAATTATTAATTTTTCTAAGCATAACTAAAGAGGAGATTATTTTTCTTACTTTTTCCATCATTTTTAAAATTTCTTCTTCTTTTTTGGAAATTAATGGTGGAGAGACTATTCTTTCTAAATGTACACTTACCTGAACTTTTTTTCTTTTACTAACTTCATTTTTTAATTCTTGGTATAAATATTCACTAAAAATTGGATGAAGAGGAGCTGAAAAGATAGCAAAATTGAAAAGGTAATCTTCTAATTTTATTAAAGCTTCCAGTTTTTCATTTTTATTTTTAGGTTTTTGAAATCTCTTTCTGCTTCTTCTTAGCCACCAATGGGAAAAATCATCAACTAGATTATAAAGCTCTCTACTAGCCTTATTTGGATTATAATCATTTAATGAGTCGAAAATTTTTTTTGAAGCTAATTTAAATCGAATATCAAACCATCTATCTATTAAATGATAATTTTGAATCTTTTTAATTTTATTCTTTTCTGAAGTATAATACATATAATAAAAATTTAAAATATTCAGAACAATATTAAAATAGTTGTTTTGAAGAGCGATAAGTGAATTTTCATCAAATCTTTTGTTATCAAGTGCTTCATTTAAATAGTAAAAATAAAATCTTAAAAGATCACTGCCCCATTTTTTAATTGCTTCCATCGGATCAATTACATTTCCTAATGATTTAGACATTTTTTTACCTTCTTTATCTAAAACTAAACCTAAGGAAATAACATTTTTATAGGGGATATCTTTTTTAATTAAGTAGCCTATCACCAATAAGGTATAAAACCAACCTCTTGTTTGATCAACACCCTCAGAAATAAAATCTATCGGATACAAAAAGTTTTCATCAATTTCTTTTTTGTTTTCAAAAGGATAGTGACGAGAAGCAAAAGGCGCTGCTCCTGAATCAAACCAAATATCGACTATTTCTTCTACTCTTTTTTTTAAACCACCACACCTACATTTCCAATAAAATTTGTCAACATAAGGACGATGAAGATTGATTTCTCCTTCTTCATCTCTTGGTAAAACTAAAAAATCTACCTTTTTAATCTCTCCTAAATTAAATTGAAAATCTTCTCGATCAACTGTTTGACTAATTGATAATCCCTGCATTTCGCCCATTAAAGACCAAAGAGGATCATAATGAGAAATAATTAGGATATTTCTTCCTTCATACTTTTCTTCAAGATCTAAAATAACTTTAATCATTCTCTTTCTTACCTCATTTAAATTTTCTCCATTTTTAGGTTTAACAAAATATTGATTAAATTGATCTTTAATGAATTGTTGATATTCTTTTTCACTTTTACCATTAAATTCACCTAAATCAATTTCTCTTAGATTGAAATCTAAATAAATAGGTAAATTCAGTTCTTGAGCAATAATTTCAGCAGTTTGTTTTGTTCTCAAAAGAGGAGAAGTAATTATTAAATCTATTTTTAATTTTTTTATTTTTTTTAGGATTTTTTTAATTTGATTAATGCCCCGCGGAGTTAAAGAATTAAAAAATATTTCCGGATAAGAAGAAACAATTTTTTTTATATTACTTACCGCTTCACCATGTCTTAAAAAATAATAATGGTTTTTAGACTTAAACTTACTAGCTAAATCTTGCAAGCTTGAAATAATTTCTATTGAAGAACATTGATCACATTTCCAGATAGGCAGAGGGATACCCCAAAATCTTGTTCTTGATAAATTCCAATCTTTTCCTTCTTTTAACCATTCATAGAAACGCCCTCGACCAATTTCAGGTGGAATCCAATTAATTTTTTTATTAATTTCAATTAATTTATTATTAAATTTGGAAACCTTAATTACCCAATTTTTAGTACTATAGTAAATTAATGGTTGTTTACAACGCCAACAATGAGGATAATCATGTTCATAACCTTCTAAATGGCTATAAAAAATTTTATTTTCTTTTCTTAAGTATTCAATAATCAAAGGATTAGCTTCTTTAAAAAATAATCCATTTATTTGATCTATGATAGGTTCAGGTTCATCAGAATTAAATTTCCCATTATTATCAATAGGATTAAAAAGAGGAAGGTTAAACCTTTTAGCTAATTCAAAATCTTCTTCACCAAAAGCTGGAGCAATATGAACAATACCAGTACCTTCCTCTCTATTGACAAATTCAGCTGGATAGACTCTGTAGCAATTTTCAAAATTTTCTAATCTGGTAAGTGAAAAAAGGGGTAGGTATTCTAGGTTAAGAAGCTTATGACCCTCGATAGTTTTCACTAATTTAATCTCACCTGGATAAATTTTTTTTAAATCATCTTGAAGATTTTCTACTGCCCAAAATTTTTCGTTCCCTATTTCATAAAGACTATATTTAAATTCAGGATTAATAGCTAAAGCTAAGTTAGAAATTAATGTCCAAGGAGTAGTTGTCCAAACTAAAAAATATTCATTTTCATAATTAGCGAGAGGGAATTTAACATAAACATTAGGATCTTTAATTTTTTTATAGGAATCAATTTGACCTACTTCTGCTTGAGAAAGAACTGTTTCACAACGAGGGCAATAAGGAAAAACTTTAAATTCTTCTTTAAGAAAACCCTGCTCATATATTTTTTTTATTAACCACCAACAACTTTCTAAATAATAAGTTTCATAAGTAACATAAGCTTTTTGATGATTTATCCAGAATCCTATTCTTTCATCAAGTTTTTCCCATTCATTTTTAAATTTCATTACTAATTCCTTACACATTCGATTAAATTTTTCTATTCCATAAGAAAGAATTTCTTTTTTCCCGGATAAACATAAAGTTTTTTCGGTAGCAACTTCAATAGGTAGACCATGAGTATCCCAGCCAGCTATTCTTTCCACATAATAACCAATCATTGTTTTAAATCTTAAAATAGCATCCTTATAAATTCTAGTCAAAAAATGCCCCATATGGGGCCGATCATTAGCATAGGGAGGTCCCTCTACAAAAACGAAATTTTTATTATTTTTATTCTTCTCTAAACTTTTTTCGAAAATTTGATGAGAATTCCAAAATTTAATTATTTTCTCCTCAAAATCAAAATTAATCATTTTAAGGTTGCTTTTTTAATAAGTTCAATAGTTTTTTCTTTATTTAACCATTCTTTTATTTTGACCCATTTATTAGGTTCGAGAGTTTTATAGTTTTCAAAAAAATGTTTAATTTGATTTCTATATGCCAACGGTAGTTCATCAAGATCCTGATATTGTCCCCAAAAAGGATCAATTTTTCTTATTGGAACAGCGATTACCTTTTCGTCTTTACCAGCCTCATCTTCCATTTCCAGACCACCAATTACTTGACATTTAATTAAAGTTCCAGGTAAAATAGAAAAATTAGATAAAACTAAGACATCCACGGGATCACCATCATCACTTAGAGAATTAGGCAAATAGCCATAATTAAATGGGAAAAACATAGCAGTGTATAAAAATCGATCGACTCTTAATACATTATTTTCCTTATCAAATTCATATTTAACTGAACTTCCTTGTGAAATTTCAATGAGAACTTCTATTTCCATTATGAATAATTAAAAATTTTAATTTTTAAATACGACTTTAAAAATAATTAGGAAAATTTAATTAGAAGAGAAATTTTCCGAAGAATTTCCTTCTAATTCAACATCGGCAATTCCTCCTTCTATCTCTTTTTCTGGTTCTTCAATCAAGCGGACATCAATTCTCCAGCCTGTTAATTTGGCTGCTAATTTTATATTTTGACCGTTACGACCTAAAGCAATAGGTAATTGATCTTCGGTTACAAATACTTTTATTGTTCTTCGCGGTAAAATTTCTCCACTAACAATTTTAGCTGGGGAAAGAGAATTAATAACATATTGAAGAGGATCATCAGAATAAAGAATAATATCGATTTTTTCACCATTTAATTCATTAGAAATACTTAAAACTCTTGCTCCTTTAGGGCCAATACAAGCTCCTACTGGATCTAAATTTTCAACATTTGATTTAACAGCAATTTTTGACCTTACTCCCGGTATTCTTACTACGCCCTTGATTTCTATTTGCCCCTCAGATATTTCTGGAATCTCAAAAGAAAAAATAGAACTAATAAATAAAGGATGAGCTCGAGAAAGATAAATTTCAACTCCTCTAGAAGTTTTTTCAACAGCATAAACATAAAATCTCATTCGATTACCAATACGGTAAAATTCTCCAGGAATGGCTTCATTTCTAAACATATAACCAATAACTTTTCCCAAATCAATATAAATCATTTTCGAATCAACTTTTTGAATTAATCCAGAAACAATTTTTCCTTCTTTTGATTTAAACTCATCGTATATTTTAGCCTTAGTTATTTCTCTTAACTTTTGAATAATTACCTGCTTTGCAGTTTGAGTAGCTACTCGACTAAAATTATCTTTATTTTCTAGAGGTATTTTAATTTCTTCATTTTCTTTAATATTAGGATTTATCTTTAAGGCTTCTGTCAATTTAATATGTCGATAAGGATTAAATTTTATTTCGCGATTATTATCATCAACAACTGTTTTAACTAAATAAAATTCTACCCATTTACCTGTTGGATCTAATTTACTCTCTACTCTTTCTTCTTTATGTCGAAAATCTTTTTTATAAGCAGCTGATAAAGCTACCAAAATTGCTTCTTTAACATCATCTTCGTCTAAATCTTTTTCTTCACTTATCTCGTCAATTAAATTTTGAAATTGTTTAATATTAATCATCTTTTTTTAATATTATTTTTCATTCTAATAAATTTAGAGTAATTATTCAAAAAAATTTAAAGATTTATAAATTCTAAAAACTTATATTTTATAAAATTGTAAAATTTTAAGATTGTTATCAATTTATTTTTAAAGAACCTAATCTAAAATTATAATTATAAGTTAACTTTATTAAAAGTAAACATCACCAATGATAAAAAGGGGTCAATTAGAAAGTTTAATTACTGGAATAATATTTGTTCTTTTATTTCTTTCGGCAATAATTTATTATTTTCAATTTAAAACAGGAACAGTACCAGTTTTTAAACCATTAAGAGAAATTAAACCAGCCGAAAAGGGAGTTTTACCCGAAGGAACTTTTTTTGAAAAAAGAGAAAATAAAGAAAATAAAATCCCATTTTTTAAAATAAATAAAGTTTATGCTTATTCCGAAAAGAGAAATAAAAAAGAAATAAAATATAAACCTAATAAATATCTTGAAACTTTAATTATTGAACCGAAAACTCTAACTTTTTTAGAAGACAATATTCTTAGAATCATCTTTTCAGGAAGAAATAAAAATAATCCTTTAGAAAAAATATATTTTCAATATAAATTACATCCTATCCAAAAAGACTGGCAAAGGATTTTCAGCAATCAAAAAGTAATTATTCTTCCTAAGGGAAAAAATTTTTATACCCTTTATGTTAGAGCTATTAATAAAAATTTTGAATTTGACCCTTCACCTGCTCAAGCTTATATCTACACTAATATTTCCCCCTACTATAAGGATATTAATATTTCGATAAATTCAAATGGAGATCTTTTAACTATTTATAACAAAAGTAGAGAAAGAATTAATATTCATCAATGGAGAATAATTTCCCGAAGGGTTAATTTTTTAATTCCTATGGCCGTAAGGGATGTTAAACCAGAATTAGAACTTAATTTAGAAGAAATTATTCTCGAACCAAGAGAAAAATTGTTTATCTATCCTCTTTATGCTACAACCGCTACTTTTATTCCTCGTAATTTTAAATATCCCTATCCTCAATACTCTCCTTTAGGATTTAATTTTAAAGTAAATAAATGTTTTCCTTATTTAGCTGAAACAAGAAGGGAATTGAAAAATTATCTAAAAAATTTAAATTTTCCCTGTCAAAAATTTAGTAATCAAGAATTGTTTGATTTTAAAAGAAAATATTTTTTAAGCGACAATTGTCTAAAAATTTTAGAGAAATTATCTTGTGTCGGTCCAACAATGAAAGATTGGCAAAAAATTGGTTTCGATTCTAATTGTTATCGCTTTTTTGAAAATTATTATACATACTATGGTTGTTATTATAATAAAAAAAATGATAAAGATTTTTATTTAAAATCTTGGTTAATTTTTGTTCCTATTTATGAAAAATTTGCCTTTTCTAGATATGATGAAATTAAATTATATGACCGAGATGGTCTTTTAGTAAATAAAAAAATTATTCGTTAAAAGTTTTATTGAATTTTTTAGTTAATCTTGATTTTAATCGTGAAGCTTTATTCTTATGGAGAAAGCTTTTAGCTGCTTTATCTAAAAGTTTATATATTAATCTCAAAAGCTCTAAGGCTTTATTTTTATCTTTTTCTTTCAATGATCTTAAAAATAATTTAAGCTTGTTCTTAATCTCTTTCTTTTTTTTAAGATTTATTAGTCTTCTTTTTAAATTTTTCCTTATTTCTTTTTTAGCTGATTTTGTTTTAGCCATTCTTTTGTAAAAAATTTTAAGTAAATTTAATTATATTCATAAAGTATTTATCAAGCGATTAAAATTTTTTTTATTAAAAACCTCAGAACTCAAAACTGTAAGGGTAGTATTTTTACCAACTAACCAATTTTTTATTTCTCTTTTTAATTCATTCTCAGTGATAGCTTTTATTTCTTTAAGATATTCTTGAGGAGAAATTAATTTTCGAGATAATAAATAATCTAAACCATAAAATAAACAAATAGAAAGTGATGATTCAGCTGATGTTAAAATGGAGGTTTCTAACAAAGCTTTTGATTTTTGAATTTCTTCTTGAGGAATTTTTTCCATTTTTATCTTTTTAAGTTCTTCAATGATTTTTTCAACAGTTAACAAAGTTTTTTCAATTGTTGAGCCTGTTTGAAGATAAAGATAACCTCGATCGGTATAAAGATCATTATTTACCCGAACATAATAAGTAATACCAAGGTCTTCTCTTAAAATCCTAAACATCCTCGAACTTAATCCATAACCCAAAATACTAGTTAAAAGACTTAAAGCAAACTTCCTTTTTTTTAGATAATTTAAGCCTTTAGTTTTAAAAATTAACACCAGATGTGTTTGTTTAACATCTTTTCTTTGAATAAATTTAAATTTATTCTTTAAATTTTTTTCTTGAAACTTAAGTTTTAAGGGTAAATTTTTAGAAAGATAATTTTTAAAATATTTATTAAGATAATTTTTAACCTTGTTAACATCAAAATTACCAGCAACAATAACGAAAGTATTTTTGATTGAGTAATTTTTTTTAAAATATTCAAGAATGTCTTTTTGGTCAATTCTTTGAAGACTTTCTTTAGTTCCTAAAATAGACCAACCAGCAGGTTGATCTCCGTAAGATAATTTCAAAGCTTCATCAAACACAAAACTAGTTGGAGTATCATGATGATAATTAATTTCTTCAATAATTACTCTTCTTTCTTTCTCTAATTCTTTTTGATCAAAAATAGGATTGATAAGCATATCTGAAATTAAGTAAATAGCTCTTTCTAAATATTCTGGCAGTGTTTTAATATAATAACCTGTATATTCGTAAGAAGTAAAAGCATTATAATCAGCTCCAATTTTATCTAATTCTAAGGCTAATTCTTTCGAAGAAGGGAAATTTTTTGTTCCTTTAAAAAATAGATGTTCAATAAAATGGGAAATACCATTAAGTTTTTTATTTTCATAGTCTGTGCCTGTTTTAACTAAAACTAAAATGGTAGCGGTCACTAATTCTTGTGAGTTATAAAGAAAATAAGTTAAACCTGATTCAGTTTTAAAAATATTAGGAACTTTCATTTTCTTTTTTTGATTTTTTTATTGAAATTTTTCTCTTCTTGCCTTTAATTACATTTTTTTTAATTAATAAATTCCAAACACTATCCGATACTTGAGCACCATTTCTAAGATAAAAATTAATTAAATCTTCATTAAATTGACCAATTTTTTTTCTTGGATTCCACCAACCTAATTTTTCTATTATCTTTCCTAATAATTTACTTCTTCTTTCCTGTAAAACAATTCTAAAAATTTTTTGATGTTTTTTTCCGACTGGTTGAAATCTAATAACAAGCATTTAAACAAATTCAATAAAACTTAATTCCGCCCCATCTTTAATTCTTTTAAGAGGTAATTTAACCACCCGCAAATAACCTCCCCTCCTTTCTTTATAACGAGGAGCTATTTCGTAAAAAAGTTTATAAGCTGATTTTTTTGGTAAACGACTCAATAAAATCCTCAGAGAGGCTAAGTTATTCTTTTTTGCTTTAGTTATTAATTTCTCTACTATCCTTCGTAAATATTTTGCTCTTTGGGTAGTTGTTTTAATTCTACCTCTCATAATAAGATTATGAGCTAAAATTTTAAAAAGTGCTCTTCTTGGATCTCTTTTTCGATGAAATTTTTTAGTTTTTACTAAATGCTTCATGAAGAACAGTAAAATGCTTAATTAAGACCTCTAAAGCTTCTTTAAGAGCATTGGTTGGATCAATTGTTCCATCGGTTTCAATAATTAGTTTCAATAAGTTATAATCTGCTCTTTCTTTGTAAACTGTATTTTCAACTTCATAAACAACATTAGTAATAGGAGAAAAAATAGCGTCCAAAAATAAAACACCGGGTTCAACTCTTTCTTTTTCTCTTTCTTCCGCTGAAGAATAACCATAGCCTTTTTCAATAATTAGTTTCATTTTTAACTCAGCATCTTTAGAAGTTAAAGTGGCAATTGAAAAATCTTTATTAACAACTTCAACACCAGGCGGACATTTAATATCTTTAGCTAGTACTTCTCCTTCTCCTTTTTTAATCAACTCTAATTCCACAGGATCTTCTCCTAAATACTTAATTCTTACATGTTTTAATCTTAAAGTAATATCTAAAATATCTTCCATTACACCAGGAAGAGTAGAAAATTCGTGAAGCACACCTTCAATTTTAGCAACCGTAATAGCTGTCCCTTTAATAGATGAAAGAAGTGCTCTTCTTAAAGCATTTCCTACTGTTACACCATAGCCAGGATAAAGAGGGGAAATTTCGAAGATTCCTTTTTTGCTTTCTAATGAAACTATCTTAATGTTTTCTGGAAGAATAATTTCTTTAAACATTGATATTGATAATTGAATAAAATTTTAATAAATCGACTTTTACTGGCCATAAAATTGAAGAGCTAAAGAAATATTAAAAGGAAGATTAACTTCTTCTAATTCAGGGTAGCGAACAAATTCACCTTTAAAAGAACTGAAGTCTAATTTAAGCCAGAGTGGAATTTGATATGACTTCAATTTTTTATTCAAATCTTTGAAAATAATCAAATTTTTACTCTTCTCCCTAATTTCAATTTTATCACCAGGTTTTAAAAAATAATTAGGCAGATTAACTTTTTTACCATTAATCATAAAATGACCGTGAGAAATAAGCTGACGACTTTGCAATTTCGAAGAACTATAACCTAATCGCCAGATAACAGTATCGAACTTACTTTCTAATTTTTTTATCAAAGCTACTGGTAGAGGTTCCTTGGATTTTTTTGCTAAGTCGATGATATTTTTAATTTGATTTTCTTTTAGAAGATAAAAATTTTTTATTTTTTGTTTTTCAATTAATTGTTTAGCATAATCAGATAAAGATCTTACTTTATAACCATGCATTCCTGGTCTAACTCTCCTTCGACTGAGAGCACACTTCCCCGATAAACATCTTTCGTTCCATAATATTTTCTGACCCAAACTGCGACAAATTTTACATTTAGCTTTTATTTTCATTTTGTTTTCGTTTTCGATTTATAAAAATTTTATTTAAATAAATAACTTAATTATTAATAATTAAACACTTCTTGGACGAGGAGGACGAGGTCCACCAAATGGCACAGGTGTTCGATCCTCAATACTGATAATATTAAAATCAGAATTAAAAATTACCCTTAGGGCTGCTTCTCTTCCAGGGCCAATTCCCTTAACAAACACCTTAACCTCATTAATATCAAAATTTTCTTTCACTAAATTTACCAATTTTTCTGCTGCTTTTGCTCCAGCATAAGGAGTAGATTTTTTTGTATTTTTAAAACCAACATTACCCGCTGATGACCATTTTAAAATATTCCCCTGTCCATCAGAAAAGCTTATAAGTGTATTATTTAAATTAGCATTAATATGGAAAATACCTAAA
>JANXCM010000012.1 GCA_025060085.1 Patescibacteria group bacterium | reverse complement strand
AATTATAGATTCAATGTTATTGCTACAGATGTTAATAATTCTAATAATAGAGAAGAAAGAAATGTTAATTTTAGAGTTCAAAGAAGGACAGATATACCCCAATTAAATCTGAATATTATTTCTCCTCAAAACAATAGTCAATTATATACTGGAACAATTAATTTAATTGCTTCTACTTCTCGAAGATCTAATATTAGATTTAGTTTAAATAAAATTGGTACTTCCATATATTTATTTCCTCCTGAATGTAATAATGTTGATTATTGCTCTCGCACAGTTAATATTTCTGAAGAAGGAAGATATCGATTAATAGTCAGAGCTTTTGATAGTCAATTCCCAGAAATTAGAGAAGAGCGATCAATTGAATTTGAAGCAAGAAGAAGAGAAGAGTCACGGCCAGAATTAAATCTAAGAATTTTATTTCCTATCGATGCCTCTCAATATCTTGAGGGTAACAACATTACTTTTTCTGCTCAAACTTCTCGTTTAGCTAACTTCTCAGCTCAAATAATAAATTCAGATAATAATACTAATTTTGATACTTTTACCTGTAATAATACTATTTCTTGTTCTAGACAATATAATAATCTCCCACCAGCTAATTATAGATTCAATGTTATTGCTACAGATGTTAATAATTCTAATAATAGAGAAGAAAGAAATGTTAATTTTAGAGTGATGGCGAGACAGCAAGAACAGCCAAGTATCTCTCTAATAATTTCTTGGCCACCTCAAAATTATATTACCTATATCGCGCCAGATAGAAGTGAAGCTTCTTTAAATTTCCGAGCTGAAACAAATATTGTTGCTAATTTCAATATGGAAGTAATAAATAATTCTAACAATAATATCATTACTTCCTTTTCTTGTTCTTCAACGACAAGATGTGATAGATATAATATTAATCTTCCTGAAGGAGATTATCAATTAAGAGTAAGGGCAACAGATATAAATAGACAAGATAACTCAGTTACTTTATCTCATACTTTTAGAGTAGTGAGAATGAGAGAAACAGATAATTCTAATTTAAGACCTACAAATTTTAATGTTAGATTTGAGGAAAGGAATAACAGAGGCTTTCCAGTATTTAGATTTACTTGGGAGACACCAACAGGAATTACAAGCTTAAATCCTCTTGTTGAATACCGTTTATATTATTGTACTAATAATCCAGATTGTAGACCTACATCATTTAGATCAGCTTATGGTGTTTTTCGAGGAAGTTATCCTACTAGTTGGTTGATAGATATAAATTCTAATAATAATTACTTTAAATTTGTTTTGATGGCAATATATAATAATGGTGAATTTGCTTATTCTAATACAGCTGAAATTAATCTTTCCTCTGGTGGCAATCTAAATATTCAAGATAATATGTTAGCTAATTTCTTACTTTTATTAATGATGTTATTGAATGATAGAAATAGATGAGATAAAATTGATTGCTTTTTAACAAAAAGGAGGAGTTATTAATCTCCTCCTTTTTGGTTTTTGAATTTATTTTTCTTTTTTATTTTGTTATTTTATTAATAAACTTTTTTTTAAAAAATATGGTAAAATTTAAATATTGATTTTTTTTAAGATTTTCTGGGTACGTAGCTCAGTGGTAGAGCGCGTCTCTGATAAAGACGAGGTCGTAGGTTCGATCCCTACCGTACCCATAAATTGAATAAATTAAAAAAATTTATTAAAGAACAAATAGGACCAGGATTGATAACTGGAGCGAGCGATGATGATCCATCAGGAATTGTTACCTATTCTATTGCTGGAGCAAAAAATGGTTTAGATTTTATTTGGACTCCTCTTTTTACTTTGCCTTTAATGTATTATGTCCAAGAAAGTTGTGCCCGAATTGCTTTAATTACTCGTAGGGGATTGATATTTCTTATCAAAAATTTATATGGTTTTAAACTTGCTTTTTTAATTTCAGTTTTAATGTTTTTTGCTAATACTTTTAACTTAGCTGCTGATATCAATGCGGTGGCAATGATTTTAAATTATATTTTCCCCTATCTTCCTATGTGGATTTATTCCTTGCTTGTTTCTTTATTGATGATCTTAATAGTGATTATTCTTCCTTATAAAAAATTTGCTAACTTAATGAAATTTTTAGTCATTTTTTTATTTTGTTATTTATTCTTAATCTTTGTTATCAAAATTAATTGGTTGGAAGTTTTTCAAAAAATTATTTTACCTGAAATAAAATTTACCAAAGATTGGTGGCTTATTCTAATCGCTATTTTAGGAACAACTATTTCGCCTTATTTATTTTTTTGGCAGGAAGAAGAGGAATTAGAGGAGATAAAAAGAGAACAAAAAATAGATATTAAAAAATCTTTATTTTCTATAAAAGTTGATACTTTTTTAGGAATGTTTATTTCTAATTTGATTATGTTTGCTATTATTCTTTCTACAGGAGTAGTTTTACATCCTTTAGGAATTTATGACATTCAAACAATTGATGATTTAGTAAGAGTTTTGGAACCTCTTTTTGGGAAATATGCCTTTCTTTTTTTCTCTTTAGGTATTATTGGTAGTGGATTAATTGCAATACCTGTTTTAGCTGGTGGAGCAGCTTATATTTTAGCCGAACTTTTTAATTTGCCTGCTACTTTGGATAAAAAATTTAAAGAAGCTATTCCTTTTTATGTAATTGTTATTTTTTCTATATTTTTATCAAATATTTTTAATTTTATTGGACTTTCTCCTATTCAATTATTATTTTATACTGCAGTAATTTATGGCTTTTTAGCTCCCATTTTAATATTTATTATTTTTAAATTAGGAAATAGAAAGGATTTAATGGGAGATTATGTTAATAATAAAAATAATAATTTCGGCTTGCTATTAACTTTCTTTTTTATGATTCTTTCTGTTATTCTATTTTTTGTTTTATAGAGGATGAAAATTGTTTTTTTGATTGGTAAACCTGCTTGTGGAAAAGATAAGCAAGCAGATTTATTAGTTGAAAAACTTCGTTTTAAAAAAATTGTTGCTAGCGAAGAATTAAGGAAATTTTTTAAAAAGGAAAAAGGAAAATATTTTAAGATAGGAAATTTAAAAATTAATCTTGATAAACAGAGAAAAAAGATAAATAAAGGCAAATTAGTTGCCTATCGTCTAATTAGTTATTTGCTTAAAAAAATTATTTTTGAAAATATCAATAAACGTCAATCTATAGTTTTTGCTGGTTCACCTCGTAGTTTGTATGAAGCTAAAATGTATTTAAAGATTTTGAATAATTTTAATAATGTTAAATACTATTTTATATATCTTAAAATAAGTGATTTGATAGCTATCAAAAGAGCATTGAAAAGAGGTAAAATAGAAAAAAGACTTGATGACAATTTGAGAACGATAAAAAATCGTCTATCTGTTTTCAGAAAAGAAATTTTACCGATGATTGAATATTTAAAATCTAAAAATAGTTTAATAGAAATTAATGGTGAAAATAGTATTAAAAAAATTCATCAGGATATTTTAAAAATTATAAAATAAATTTATAAATTTTTTTAATATGTCATTTGAAAAAAAAATAGAAATTATGATAAAAGGAGGTGAAATTTTAAGGGATATTTTTAGTGAATTGATTAGTATGATTAAACCAGGTATTGATACTCTAAGTATTGATAAAAAAGCTGAAAAATTATTTGAAATTTTAGGAGTGAGAAGTGCTTTTAAAAATTATCAACCAGATTTTGCTTCTACTGTTTATCCAGCCAATATTTGTCTTTCTTTAAACGAAACTATTGTTCATGGTATTCCCTCAGATCAAAAATTTATTAAGGAAGGAGATATATTAAAAATAGATATCGGGATAATTTATAAAAATTTGTTTCTTGATTCAGCTTTAACGATTGGGATAGGAGAAATTGATGGAATTTATAAAAAGTTAATTGAAACTACTAAACAATCTTTAAGGCGAGCAATAGAAGCAGCAAAAGAAAATAATTATTTTGGAGATATCGGCTATCAAATTCAAAAGACTATCGAAGAAGAAAATAATTTTAAAGTTATTAAAAATCTTTGTGGTCACGATATTGGTGAATATTTACATGGTAATTTACAAGTTTTAAATTTTGGAAGGCCTAAATCTGGAAAAAAAATTAAAAAAGGTGATATTTTTACTGTTGAACCAATGGCTAGTATTTCTTCTAATTATGCTATTCAGGTGAATGATTTTGAATTTGTTACCGATGATAATTCTTGGTCAACGCATTTTGAAGTAACCTTAGCTGTGATTGGTAACGAAAATATTGTTTTAACTAATATTTTAGATTTAGTTTAAAATTTTAAAAAATGGATAAATTATTAATTGAAGTAAGCTGGGAAGTAGCTAATCAAGTAGGAGGAATATATACCGTACTAAAAGAAAAAGCAAAATTTATTAATGATTATTTTAAAAATAATTACTTTGTTATTGGCCCTTATTTGCCTAATAGAAGTAGTTTAGAATTTTCTAAATTAGAATCTCCAGCAATATTTTTGGATGTTATTAAAGAATGTCAAAAATTAGGATTTAATGTTTACTATGGAGAATGGTTGATTGAATCAAAACCTAAATGTTTTTTAATAGATTTTCAAATATTTTTAGATAATATTAATTCACTAAAATATGAACTATGGGCCAATTATCGAATTGATAGTTTAAGAACAGGAAATGATTACAATTATCCCTTAGCCTGGTCAAAGGCTGTGAATGTTTTTCTAAAATTTTTTAGCGAAAAATTTCCTCAGACAAAAAAAATATTACATTTTCATGAATGGCTTTCTGGTCCTATTATTTTATTCGATAAAATTCCTTTTGTTTCTATTTTTACTACACATGCTACTTCTTTGGGTAGAACACTTTCTGAAAATGGAATAAATTTTTGGGACTCTCTTAATTCAATTAATTTTGATCAAGAATCTTTCAAATATGGAATTGAAGCTAAACATAGTATTGAAAAAATAGTAACTAAATATGTTGATTTCTTTACTGTTGTCAGTAATGTTTTAGCAAACGAAGTTGAATTGATTTTAAATCGTAAGCCAGATTTTGTTTTACCTAATGGTATTAATCTTGATCGATTTCCTACGGTGGAAGAAATAAGCCTTTTTCATAAAAAAAATAGAGATTTAATTAAAGATTTTTTTCTCTATTTTTTTTCTCCTTATTACCGTTTAGAGACTAAACATAGTTTAATTTATTTTATAAGTGGTAGACAAGAAATTAGAAATAAGGGTATAGATATATTTATCAGAGCCCTTTCAGAATTAAATAAAAAACTTCAGAAAGATGATCCCAATATTTTTGTTTTAATCCTTGTTCCTGCCGAGGTTAAAGATATTGATCCTGTTCTTCTTAATAATTTAAATGTCTATCGCAATCTTGAAGAAAAAATTGAAGATCTTTTGCCAGAAATTAAAAGCAGATTAGTTCATTACTTAATTCATAAAGAAAGGATAATTTCTCAAACACTATTTGAAAAGGAAGACTTTCTTGAAATTCAGAGAATAGTTAAAAGATTAACAGTAGGTAATTACTATCCTATTTCAACTCATATCTTACCTCAAGATAATTATATTTTAAATTTGATAAAAAATATTGGTTTAGTTAATTTACCAGAAAATAAAGTAAAAATAATTTATTACCCTTTATATACTCGAAGAGGAGATGGTTTGTTAAATTTAAACTATGACGAAGTCGTTGTTGGAAGTCATTTAGGTATTTTCCCGTCTCTTTATGAACCATGGGGGTATACTCCGCTGGAAGCAATCGCAAGTGGAGTTATAACTATCACTAGTGATTTAACTGGTTTTAGTGATTATGTTCAAAGATATATAGAGATTAATAAAGACTATCCAGGGTTGTATATTTTAAAAAGGAAAGGAAGAAGAGATGCGGAAGTAGTTGAAGATTTAGCTAATTTGATGTTAGGGATAGCTAAACTAAGTAGGACGGCTAGAGTGGAAAATAAATTAGAAGCGAGAAAAATAGCTAAAAATTTCTCTTGGGAAAGGTTAATTGTTAACTATTTTCAACTTTATTCTTTAGCCCTAGATAAAACTTAAACTTAATGATTGTTATATATAAAGAATTAGAAAATCAACCCAAATTTAATATTAATGATAATATTATTAGCCTTGTTTCAGAAAATCATTGGTTTTTGGATTCTTTTCATCAGCGAAGTATCTATTTTGGTTACTGGGTAGAGATAGAGGAAAAAATTTATAAAATTCTTGAGAGGATAAATATTAATGATGAGATAAAATATTTAAATATTATTAATGAAAGAGAGATTAATTTAATTTGTTCAAATAATAAAATTAATTTATTTTTAGATTCTCAAGGCTTAAATTTAAATTCTCTTAATCCAATTTTTTTAGATATTGATGTTGATTTTCGGGTTCTATATGAAACAGGTTTAAAGGGAGAAAATTTTAGAATTATTCCCAACGAAAATTTATTTGTGATTATTACCGATAAAGAAATTGATATTAATTTTTATTATGAAGGAGAATTAAAATTTATTAATCAAAAATATAAGTTAATATATGATTATGATAAAAAAAGAAATTCATCTTTTACTGAAAATGAGGTGATTAAAATTTTTAAAGGTTGGATAAGAAATTTAAAAATATTTTGTTCTAAAAAAACTCCTGAAAATAATTATTTTTTTAATGATAATTTTAATTCTCTAGAGGCTTTTATTTTAAAAAGAATTTTTAGTCTCTATACTAAAAATAACGGTTTTAGAGCTGGTTTACCTTGGTTTCCTCAAAGATGGTTTAGAGATGAATTAATTTCACTTTTGTTTTTAAATTTAAATGAGAACTTAAAGGAAAAAATTTTAAATTATTATTTAGATAATTTAGAAAATATTTGGAAATTTAATAAAGAAAAAGACAATATTTTAACGTCTGATACATTGCCCTTAATTATCATTAACCTAAGCGAAGATCAACTTAAAAAAGAATTCAAAAAAATCTTAAGTTTATTAAAAGAATGGGATAAATTATTTTCTATTTATAAGGATAATTTGTTACCCAAATCAACTTGGATGGATAGCATTGAAAGAAAAAGAGCCTTAGAATTGGATTTTCTATACTATCTTTCGCTTTTAAAACTTAATCTTATCAACGAAGCTAAAAAATTTAAAATTTTTATTAAGAAAAAAATATTTGAAAATAAATATCCTCATGAAGAGTTTTTTCGTCCTAATATTTTCTTTGCCTATTTTTTAGTTAAAGATTTTTTTGAAAAAGAAGAATGGGAAAATTTTTTTGATAAGATAATTGAAGAAAATTATCTTCATTGGGGAGGTTTTAGTTCAATAAATAAAAAAAATATCAAATTTACACCTTCCTATTCAGGCGAGAATCCTAAAAGTTATCATCAGGGAGATTCATGGTTCTGGCTGAATAATTTAGCTATTTTTGCCCTAAGTGATTTGAATAAGGAAAAATATAATTTCTATATAAAAAAATTGAAAGAAGCAGAAATGAAAAATTTACTAAAAATGGGAGTGCCTGGTTTTATGAGTGAATTAAGTTCAGCTGCTGATTTGAAATATGAAGCATCACCTATACAACTTTGGTCATTAACAAGTTTGTTTTATAATATTAAAAGAAATGGTGGACGTAGCTCAATTGGTTAGAGCGGAGGCCTGTGGAGCCTCAGGTTGCGGGTTCGAGCCCCGTCGTCCACCATATTTAAAAAATAATCTTTAACTATGCCTATTTGCTGATTAAGGCCTATTTATTGATTAGATAATTTTTATAGTAAAACAAAAATGGATAAATTCATTATTAGATTATTTTTAGTATTATTATTTGGATTATCATTTCCTGAGAAAATTACTTTGGGTTTAAAACCTAACGAAAAACCTTATTTAATTTTTTCTAGAGATAAATTTATGTTTAAAACAGATTTAAATTTTGATAAGAAACCAGAAATTTTAATTACTGAAGAAAATAAAATTTTGAACTTTTGGTTAGTTGATCAAAATAATGATTTTTTAATCTATTTAGTTGGTAAAGAAGATAAAAGTAAAAATAAAAATTATTTAAATAAAGATTATATTCCTTATAAGATTGCCATTTATGATTTTACTAAAAAATCAGTTAAAAATATTTTAAAGATAACTGATAATAATTTAATTAATGATTGTTTGTTGAAAATGGGAGAAAATATTTATCTTTATCGACTTAGTAATCATATTGTAGTTAATAGAAGTAAAGATGAGTTTATTTATAAATTAGATGACAAGTTATACATTTACAATTTAAATGATGAAAGATTAAGTAAGATAATTAATTTAAAAGTTTTTAAATTAAATGATTTAGAAATATGTCTTTTAAAACCCACAGATTTTATTGATAATAAAGTTTTGTTAAATATTCTTCGTTATCCAGAGGGAACAACTTTCAGAATTTTAGATGTTTTAAATAATGATTTAACTGATAGGCTTTCTTTTGCTTATATTAGCGGTAACTACTTTTTATCTTTTAAAGATAATGAAAATTTGATAGCCATAGAAGATGATGTTTTAGATAAAGAGAATGGTGACATTAAACTTAAATTAATTAATTATCTTACAAAAGAAGAAAAATTAATTTCTAGATTAAATGGAAATCATTATTTAACTAATTACTTCATAAATAATTATTTTTATCTTTTAGACAGTGATTTACCTATAAGAGGTATTCCATTAGGTGATTATATTTACTACTATAGCTTTTATAAAATAGATCTAAATTCAGGTAAGAAGATTAAATTATTTAATAAAAATTTTTTTGAGTCCCAGAAAAATAATAAATCCATTATTAATTTACCTAACAATTTTTCAATTGATTCTAAAGAAAATTATATTTTATATAGTTTAAAAGGTAAATTATATTTATACAATTTAAATAAAGAGAAGAAAAAAATTGGGGTAATTAAAAATTTAGATAAAGGAGAAATAATTTATTTGAGAGAAAAATAATCTTTATCTTTAGTTTAATTTTTTTCTAAAAACAATTTAATGCCTTTTATAATACCTTTGGCAATTTTTTCTTGATTATTTAATAAAAAATTAAGATCATTTTTATTTCTCATATTTCCCATTTCGATGATAATGGCAGGTGTTTTAGGGTGAATTGCTCTTTTAAATTTCGACCAATTAAAAGCATAATAATGAGTCATGTTGGAAGTTACTTTGTTTATAAACCTTAGTTTTGTTTCTTTACTATATTCTCTTATCATAATTTTTTTAAGTTTATTTGCTTTCCCTGAATAATCAATAAAAGGAGTACTAATCATAAATCCTGAGGTGTATTCATCAGCTGAATTGGCATGAAGAGAAATGAAAATGTCTGCATAATAATCCTTGGGAATTATCGCTGGTAATATTTCTACATAATAATTTTCTTTTTCTAAAATTTCTTTTATTTTAAAAGCTATCGCTTTATTAATCTCTACCTCTTTTATTCCATTTACAATTGCTCCACCGCCCCTAGCCAATTTTCTTAATTCAAATGGAATATCTCCTTCTATTAAATGACCTATTTGAATAGCAATTTTTGTTGTCGTTGGTTTTTGAAAATTATCAAAATTAGGATAGCGAAAATAAAGAGCTTCTTTTGAAAATTCAGGATAAGGTTGATAATAAATTTCTGAAAGGAAATCTAATAATTGAGCATCATTGATTAGATGATTGTTGTTAAGAGTAATCAAAAGCGTTAAAATAGTTATAAGATGGTTGATATCTTTAATGAGCATTTTTGTTTATTAAATTTTTATATGTTAAGATTATATTAAACACATTTTAACTTTTTTAGAATTTAATTTTAAAATACTCTTAACATAAAAAAAATGATTTATTTAGGTTCCGATCACCGAGGTTTTAATCTTAAGGAAAATTTAAAACTAAAACTATCTAAACATAACTATCAATTTATCGATGTGGGTGCTTATAATTATGATCCAAATGATGATTATCCCTTAATTGCTTTTGAAGTATCTGAAAAGGTATTGGAAAGTAAGGAGAATAGAGGAATAGTTTTATGCGGATCAGGTGTAGGTGTTTGTATTGCAGTTAATAGAATAAAGGGTATAAGAGGAGTAAGCAGTGATAATTATCAGATAATTAAAAAGGCAAGAGAAGATGATGATGTTAATATTTTATGTTTACCAGCTGATTTTTTAGATGAAGAAAAAGCTTGGTTATTAATCGAAGTTTTTTTAAATACCCCTTTTAAAAATGAGAAAAAATATCTAAGAAGAATTAGACAATTAGATCAAAATGATTACCATTGAAGATTTTCAGAAAATAGATCTGAGAGTAGGAAAAATTGAACAAGCAGATAAAATTAATAAAACTAAATTGATTAAATTAATTGTTAATTTAGGAAATGAAAAAAGAACAATAGTGGCAGGTATAGGAAATAGATACGAACCAGAAGAACTTTTAGGTCAATTGATTGTGATAATTGTTAATTTACAACCAAAGGAGATTAAAGGTATCAAAAGTGAAGGAATGATTTTAGCTGCTGAGGATGAAAAGGGACCTGTAATTGTCGTACCTCTAGAACAAGTAAAAGCAGGCACGAGAGTTAGATAAATTTAAGAAATTTATCACTTTTCTTAATTCTATTCCAATTTTTCAAAAATTTTTAAAATCTTTTTGTCTTCTATCCTTTGTAAAAAAATTTATCACTTTTCTTAATTCTATTCCAATTTTTCAATTATTAATTCTCCATCTTTAATATAAGTAATATAAATTTCATTAGAGGAATTAATAGTAAAATTGAACTCTTTAAAAAATATATAAGAATCATAAAATAAAGATTTATCTAAATCAATTTTAAGATATGGTCCATAAATTCTATCATTGACTTGAACATAATATTTGTTGTTTTTTATAAAAGGAACAGCAAATTTAGAACCATCAGAAGAAAAATTTAAATTTTTAACATTATCATAAGGACCATAAGTTTTATCATTTATTTGAACATATTTTTTTTGTCTTCTTCAAATATAAACCCAAATTTAGAACCATCAAGAGAAAAAATATCTGATTTTGAGATTCTTTACTATAGCTTTCATTATAAAGCTTAAAAACTCTATCATTGATCTGAATATAATTTATATTTGTAATATAATCTTCATTTTTTACTTTTTGAAAACAGCTAATAAAAGCATACTTCCCATCATTAATTAAATTTAAATTCCCGCTAATTTTACAATCCTTTGGTAATTTAATTTTAAATTTTCTAATTCTATTTTCTTTCTTTTCTCCTTATTATTATTTTCTATTTTACCTTCTAATTTTAACCATTGATCTTTATTTTCATAACGATATCTTCTTTTAATAAGATTATTGTTATTATAATTATTATATTTTATTTTTTAAATATTTTCAATTTCAAATTTAATAATTTTTTTTAAAAAATACTGAGAAAATTTAATTTAAATATTTTAAATTCTATATTTAGTAAAATTTTTGAATTAGTTTAGGATTAATTCAGCAATAGCTAATTCTAAAGGTAAAGTAATTAAGGGGGGATCTTTTTTTAAGCCAAGTTCAGCTTCAGAAAAAACTCTAATAAGTTTTTTATTTGTTTCTAAGTCAATCTTATTTGCTATTTCTAAAATTTTTTTAATTAGTTCTTCGTTATATTCTTTGTTTAATTGATTTTTCCAAAGAGGGTAAATTTTAATCATTAAAATTTCTCTCAGAATTTTAATTAATGAACGAGTAAAAATAATAAAATCATATCCTTCGTTATAAATGTTATGGATCATTTTTAGAGAATATTCAAAATCTTTATTTAAAATAAAATTAATAAATTCTAATATTCTGATAGCACTTATCTTGCCTAAAAATTGTTCCACATATTCTTCATTAATATTTTTGTGAGGGTTTAAAGAAAGCATTATTCTTTCCAATAAAGTTTCTGCATCTCTTAAAGCTCCTTCAGATTCTTCAGCTATTAGATAAAGAGCACCATCAGTAATTTCACAATTTTCTTCCTGAGCAATTTTTTTTAGTTTTTTGATAATTTCATTAATTGAAATTCTTCGAAAATCAAATCTTTGAAGGCGAGAGAGAATTGTGGGAGGAATTTTTTCTGGTTCAGTAGTGGCTAAAATAAAAATAACATGTTTAGGTGGTTCTTCTAAAACTTTCAAAAGGGCATTAAATGCTTCTTTAGTTAACATATGAGCTTCATCAATAATAAAAACTTTATATTTTCCCTGAATAGGTTTAAAACCGATATTTTCTTTTAAATTCCTAATTTCATCTATTCCTCTATTAGAAGCAGCATCTAATTCAATAATATCTAAAAATTTATTTTGATTAATAGCTTCACAATTGAAACAATTATTACATGGCTCATAAGAATTTTTTTCTAAATTTAAACAATTTAAAGCTTTGGCAAAAATTCTTGCTGTTGAAGTTTTACCTGTTCCTCTTTGACCAGCAAAAAGATAACCATGGGGAAGGGAATTAAGATGTTTTAAAAAACTTTTTAAGACTTTAATAATTAAATCTTGACCACAAATTTCGGTAAAAGTTTTTGGTCGATATTTCCTATAAATCATTACTAAACTGAATCCTTCAATTGTAAAACAATATTATGACCTTTTAATCTTTCTAAAGCTTTGATTTCTAATTGTCTAACTCTTTCTCGAGTGATGCCAAAAATTTTTCCAACTTCTTCTAAAGTATGCATTGTGCCATCTTTTAAACCGTATCTCAAAAGAATAATTTCCTTTTCTCTAGGAGGTAAATCTTCAATAGCTTGCATTAGTTTTGTTTTTAAAATTTCTAAACCAGCTTCTTTTTGAGGGGTAGCATATTTTTCATCTTTTAATAATTCACCCAACTCAGTTTCCTGATCTTCACCAATAGGTTTTTCTAAAGAAGTAACATCGTGAGTTAATTTTAAAAGGCGGTGAATTTTTTTTTCAGGAATATTAGCTTCTCGAGCAAGTTCTTCAGGAGTTGGTTCTCGGCCTAATTCTTCTGTTAATTTTTTCTTGATCTTATTTAAGCGATAAAGTTGTTCAATAATGTGAACTGGTAATCTAATTGTTCGCGCATGATCTGCCATTGCTCGAGTAATAGCTTGTCTAATCCACCAAGTAGCATAAGTTGATAATTTAAACCCCTTTCGAGGATCAAAACGATCGATAGCTTTTGCTAATCCTAAGTTTCCTTCTTGAATTAAATCTAAAAAAGAAAGTTTTTTACTACGTCCGTAATATTTTTTAGCAATACTAAATACTAATCTTAAATTTGATTTAATTAGTCTTTCTCTAGCTTCCATATCTCCTTTAGCAGCTTTTTTAGTTAGTTCTTTTTCTTCTTCTATAGTCAAAAGAGGAATTTTATTAATTTCCATTAGATATTGTTGAATATGGGTGGGTAAATCTTCAGGGATTTCAAGGTCTTTTACTAATTCTTCCGATTCAGCTGATTCATTAAGATTCCAAAGTTCACCACTACTTTGAATTTCAATTCCAGAAGTTTCTAATTTTTCAGCTATTTTCTCTAATAAATCAATATTATTTTCAATATTAGGAAAGTAATATAAA
>JANXCM010000011.1 GCA_025060085.1 Patescibacteria group bacterium | reverse complement strand
ATTTTAATTAAAGAATTAGATGGCCAAACAATCTATGAAAAAAAATCTCAAGAAAAGAAACCAATTGCTTCTTTAACAAAATTATTCACTGCTTTTATCGCCTTAGAAAATTATCCAACTGAAGAAATTTTTTATATTAAAGAAAATTTTGTCAAAAATCAAGATGCAGAAAAAAATACTAAATTTAAGGGTGATGAAAAATACAATTTAGAACAACTTTTGAATGCTCTCCTTATTTCATCCTCTAATATTGCTGCTTGGTCAATAATAGATAAGATAGGAAAAGAAAATTTTTTAAAAAAAATAGAAGAAATACTTTCTAAAAATAATTTATTTCATACCAAGATTATTGAGCCTTCAGGAGTTTCAATTGAAAACACATCAAATTTAAAAGATTTATATAATTTTTCTAAGGTTATCTTGAGAGATTATCCAGAAATATTTGAAATTTCTCGAAAAAAGGAATATCTAATTAAATCTCCTTCTAACAACCGATATATTTACAATACCAACTATCTTCTTTCTAAATACGACCAATATATTATCGGTTCAAAAACTGGTTTTACTTCTAAAGCTGGTCAGTGTCTTATCTTAATTATTAAATATCCTCAATCACCGATAATTTTTTTAGGTTTTTTAGATTCTCATAATAGAGATAAAGATGCTGAATATCTTATTGAGAAATTAAGAAATATCTATGAGTAAAAAATAATGGATAATATTTTGGTTATTTTAAAAATTTCTTTTTGGGGAATAATTAGTTTTTTAGTTTCAATTATTGTTTTTCTTCTAATTATCAAATTTATTGAAATTATTGATGCACGAAAAAAAATTCTTAAAGACAATGCCCCTATTTTTCAGTCTCTTCACTCTAAAAAATCAGGTATCCCTACTATGGGAGGTTTGATATTTTGGTTTGTTCCTCTTTGCTTAATTATCATCTTAATTATAATCAATCTTTTTGATAAAGATTTTGCTCAATGGTTTAATTTTTTATCTCGTCGCGAAACTTACCTTCCTCTAGGCTTTCTAATTTTAGGAGGAATATTAGGAGCTATTGATGATTTAATAGGAATTTTTTATATCAAAAATAGAAAAGGTTTAGCTATTAATGAAAAATTAATTATCTATCTTGGTTTTTCGTTAATTGTCGTCTGGTGGTTTATTACCAAATTAGGAATTAGATATGTTTATTTTCCTTTTGTCGGGAGAATGTATATAGGAATTTTTTTATTTTCTCTTTTTTTAATTTTTTATGTTATTGCAGTCAGCTTTTCAGCTAATGAAACAGATGGTTTAGATGGTTTATTAGGAGGAATATCAATAATTATTCTCAGTTTTTTGACTGTTGTCTCTTTTATCAATGGAAATTATAATTTAGCCACTCTTTCAATTATTATCATTGGTAGCTTACTTTTATTCCTTTGGTTTAATATTTATCCAGCAAAAATTTTTATGGGTGATACTGGTTCAATGGCTTTAGGTAGTTACATTGCTATTGTCTCCTTATTAGAAGGAGTTTATTTTCTTCTACCTATATTTGCTCCTATTTTCTTAGTAGAATCTTTGTCAGTAATTTGTCAATTAATCTCGAAAAAGTTTTTCAAGAAAAAAATATTTCTTTCTACTCCTATTCATCATCACTTTGAAGCCCTAGGTATTGCTGAACCAAATATTGTGTTCAAATTTTGGCTAATAAATTTAATGGGAGTAATAATGGCTTTTATAATTTTTATTTTAGATAAATTAATTTAAATTTCTATAATTTATTTTTTTAAAAATTTTAATTTGAATGAGTAAAATTATTATCCGTGGAGGAAAAAAATTATCAGGGGAAATCAGCGTTTGTGGGTCAAAAAATGCTACCCTTCCTATTTTAGCAGCGAGTATTTTAATCGAGGGGAAAATTATTTTAGAAAATGTTCCTCAAATTACTGACGTTGAAGTAATGATGAAAATTTTAAATTATTTAGGAGCCGAAATTGTAAGAGATAATAAAAACTTAATTATTAATACTAAAAACATTTATTACAGAGATTTACTTTTAGAAGAAGTTAAACAACTTAGAGCGTCGATTCTTTTTATAGGACCGATGTTGATAAAATTTAAGAAAATAAAGATTTTTTTGCCTGGTGGTGATATCATTGGTGCTCGTTCTATTGATCCTCATCTTAAAGCCTTTGAAGATTTAGGTTGTCGATTTATTTTAAATAATCAAATTATTGAAGGTTATTTCGAGGAATTAAAAAGTCAAAAAATTATTTTAAGAGAAATTAGTGTTACTGCTTCAGAAAATTTAATTATGTTTAGCTCTTTTTCAAAAAAACCTATTAATTTGAGGTTAGTAGCCATTGAACCTCATATTCAAACATTATGTTTTTTCTTAAAAAAAGCTGGTTTTGAAATAAAGGGAATAGGTAGTCATTTTTTAACTGTTAATAAAGGAGAAAAAATAAAAAAAGAAATAAAATTTAAAATACCTCCTGATAATATTGAAACAGCAACTTTTTTATCCTTAGGCTTATCAACTAAAAGCAAAATAAAAATACTTAACAATAATCTTAATGAATTAGATTCATTAATTATCGTCCTTAAAGATATGGGAGCTAATTTTGAATTTAAAGGAAATTCTATTATTACCTATCCTTCTAAATTAAAAGGAACTAAAATTCAAACAGGTTTATATCCTAAATTGGCAACAGATTTTCATCCCCCCGTGGGAGTTTTAGCTACTCAAGCGGAGGGAGTTACACTTATTCATGAATGGTTGTATGAAAATCGATTTGGCTATTTAAAAGAATTATCTCAAATGGGAGCCAATATTGAAATTTTAGATCCTCACCGAGCAATTGTTATTGGTCCTACCCCTTTGGTAGGTAAAGAAATTAAAGCTTTAGATATCAGAAGTGGAGCAGCTTTAATTATTGGTGCCTCTTTAGCAGAAGGGGAAACAATTATTTATGATGCTCAAATAATCAATCGGGGCTATGAAAATATCGTGGGAAGATTAAAATCTTTAGGATTAGAAATAAAACAAAATTGATTATCACCCTTGACTATAGGGTGATAATTTATTATAATAATTATAAACTATTAATAAACCGGGTCGCGATTAATAAGTTAAATTAATTTATAAAATGACAAATATTATTAGATGGGATCCTTTCAAAGAAATTGAAAGATTTTTTTCTGATGATTTCTTCCCTGCTCTTTTACCTACGGTTCGTTTACCTGAAATTCCGGTCGATATTTATGAAAAAGATAACAAACTTTATGTTGAAGTTGGTTTACCGGGTTTATCAAAAGACGATGTTAAAATCAGAATAAAAGATGATTTATTGACTATTGAAGGAACTAAAGAGGAAAAGAAAGAAGAAAAAGACGAAAATTATTATCGTCGAGAAATCAAAAGAGGCTCTTTTAAAAGAGTTATTCGCTTGCCTTATCAGATAAATGAAAAAGAAGCAAAGGCTGAGTTTAGTAATGGTATTTTAAAAATTTCTTTTCCTAAAGCTGAAGAAAATGAAGGAAAAGAGATTAAAATTTCTTAAACTTTAATTACTAAATTGATGATAAAAGAAAGAATTTTTGATTTCTTAATTAAAGATTATCTAAAAAGGGCTAATCCTATAGGTTCAAAATATCTTCATAAAAAATATTTATCATATATTCCTACTTCAACTATTAGATGGTATTTAAGAAATCTTACTAAAGAAGGTTTACTTATCAACTTAAAATCTGGTAAAGGAAGAATTCCGACGGATAAGGGTTGGAGATTTTATTTTGAAAAAAAGAAAAATAAAATAGATAAAGAGAATTATTCAAAAGAAATTGGGAAATATAATTCTGTTGAAGAAAAATTTAATTATTTATTATCAAAATTTAATCTTTATAGTATTATTTGTTATAATTCAAATAAATATATTGAGATTGGTTTAGATTACATTATCAGAAATTCAGAGTTTGATGATAAAAAATCTATTATCAAATTGGCTTATTTAATAAGAAAAATTAAAAGTAATAATTTTATCTTCGATTATCCTAAAAAAGAAGTGATTCTTTTAATCGGTCGAGAAATAAAAATAGGTTTTGATGATTTTTCTTTATTTAGTTGGTCTTTTAAAAAAAATAAATATTTTTTATTATCTCCTAAAAGACTAAATTATCCTGTTATTTATCACATTATTAAAAAAATGTTTTTAAATCATTAAAAAATGACTAATGAAGAAAAATTACCATCTGAACCGGAAACAATTAAAGAATTAGAAGAGTTAATTGCTAAATTAGAAAAAGAAAAAGAGGAATATTTAAGTGGTTGGAAAAGAGCCAAAGTTGATTTGTTGAATTATCAAAAGGAAATGGAAGAGAAAATTAAAAATATTATTAATTTTGCTAATGCTAATATAGTATTAGACTTAACAGCTGTTTTAGATAGTCTTGATTTAGCTGTCAATTCATTATCTGATGAAGATCGAGAAAAAAATTTAGGAAAGGGCTATATTTTGATCCAAAATCAAATTTTAGATATTTTAAAAAAATATGGTTTGGAAGTTATTGATCCTCAAAAAGAAAAATTTAATCCCAATTTTCATGAAGCAATAGCCACAAAAAAATGTGAAAAAGAAAATTGTCAAGAAGATGACGATAATTTAATAATTGAAGTTTATTCAAGGGGTTATCTTTTAAATGGAAAATTATTAAGACCAGCAAAGGTTAAAGTTATTGTTCATTGATTAAAAAATCATTTAATTATTTATTAATTAAATAATTATTAAATAATCATTTATTAAAAACAACATTAAATTTTTCATTAAAATTCATTAAAATTATCCATTAATTCAAGATTAAAAAATGGCAAAAATATTAGGAATAGACTTAGGTACAACTAATTCTGTCGCTGCTATTGTTGAAGCTGGTGTTCCTAGAGTAATTGAAAATAAAGAGGGAGCAAGAATTACCCCTTCTGTTGTTGCTCTCTCTAAAAACGGAGAAAGATTAGTGGGGATTTTAGCTAAAAGACAGGCAATTACTAATCCTCAGAATACTATTTTCTCAATTAAAAGATTAATTGGCCGAAGGTTTTCTGACTCAGAAGTAGAAAAAGCTAAAAAAATTCTTCCTTATGAGATTCGCCCTTCTCAAAATGAAGGAGTAGAAGTAAAAATGGGAGATAGGTGGTATCGACCAGAAGAAATATCTGCTATGATTCTTCAAAAAATAAAAATGGATGTTGAAGATAAATTAGGTGAAAGGATAACCGAAGCCGTAATCACTGTTCCAGCTTATTTTGATGATTCTCAAAGAGCAGCCACAAAAGCTGCTGGGGAAATTGCTGGTTTAAATGTAAAAAGAATCTTACCTGAACCAACAGCAGCTGCTTTAGCTTATGGTTTAGATAAAAATATTAATCAAAAAATTTTGGTTTATGATTTTGGTGGGGGGACATTTGATGTTTCTGTATTAGAAATTGGCGATAACGTAATTGAAACTAGAGGCATTGGAGGGGATACTTTTTTAGGTGGAGATGACTTTGATCAAAGAATTATCGAATTTATTATCAAAGAATATCAATCTCAAGAAGGAATTGACTTATCCAAAGACCCGTTAGCTCTTCAAAGATTAAAAGAAGCAGCAGAAAAAGCCAAGCAAGAATTATCTAGTTTATTAGAAACGGAAATAAACCTACCTTTCATTTCTGCTGAAGGAGGTAATCCTAAACACCTTTATTTAAAATTAAGCAGAAGCCAATTAGAAAATTTAACTCGAGATTTAGTAGAAAAATCAATTGAAATTGTTGATAAAACCTTAAAAGAAATTAATTTATCACCTAAAGACATTGATGAAATTATTTTGGTTGGTGGTCAGACAAGAATGCCATTAATTCAACAAAAAATAAAAGAATATTTCGGAAAAGAACCTAGAAAAGATATCAACCCTGATGAAGTAGTAGCCATTGGTGCTGCTATTCAAGCAGGAATTTTACAAGGTGATGTTCGAGAAATTTTACTTTTAGATGTTACACCTTTAACTCTAGCGATTGAAACTTTAGGAGGAATAGCTCACCCCATGATACCTAAAAATACTCCTATTCCTTATTCTAAAACTGAAACTTTTACTACTGCTGAAGATAACCAAACAGCAGTTGAGATTCATGTTGTTCAAGGAGAAAGACCCATAGCTAGAGATAATAAAACTCTAGCAAGATTTATTCTTGATGGTATTCCTCCTGCTCCTCGAGGAATACCTCAAATTGAGGTCGTTTTTGATATTGATGTCAATGGTATTTTAACTGTTACTGCTAAAGATAAGGCTACTAATAAAACTCAATCAGTAAAAATTGAATCTTCAACTAATCTTTCTAAAGAAGAAATTGAAAAACTAAAGCGAGAAGCTGAATTATATGCCGAAGAAGATTTAAAAAAGAAAAATTTAGCCGAGGTTAAAAATCAGGCTGATAATATTATTTATCAAGCAAGGAAAATATTAAACGAATATCAAGACAAAATTACTCCTGAAATTAAAACAATGATTGAAACTAAAATTAAAGAATTAGAAGAAGCTAAAAATTATGATAATTTAGAAATAATTGAAAATAAAATCAAAGAACTTTCGGCTACTCTTTCTCAAATAGGTCAAAAATTTTATCAACAAAATCAGGATAATGTTAATCAATAACAGATATTAAAAACTTTGAAATGATTTAAAATTTATTAATGGTCAATATTTACAATAATCTCAAGCTTCAAGAAAAAAATAATAAAAGTTTAATTTACTTTATTATCCTTTCTGTTTTAGGGTTAGTTTCTTTTTATTTTTTTCTTAATCTAAACCTTAATTATCTTTTTAAGTTTGATGTATATTACTATCTTTTATTATTATCATTATTTGCTATTTTTAACTTTATTTTTGTTTTATTGAGTATTCTTTATGATTTAGAAAGAATAATCTTTTTTAATATTCTTTTGATTTTTATTACTTATTTCACTTTGAATTCTATTTTTCAAAATAATCAAATTATTTTTCTGTCACTTTTAGGAATTTTATTTTTAGGTAATTTATTTATTTATTATTCTCTCGAAAATATTTATAAAAAAAATATAAATATTGATTGGCTACACCTTTTCCGAAATTCATGGAATATTTTTTGTTTTTTTTATTTAATGTTCACCTTTACTATTTTAACCTTTTTACCTTCTTTAGAAAGATTAAGTTTTCAAGATATATATAAAAATTTGGATAAATTTAGTAATTTTAATAATTTTTATTTAAATAAAAACATAGTAGAAATTTTAAATAAAAATATAGATCAAAATTTACCGGATAAAATAAAAAAAGAAGCAATACAAAAAGCAATTCAAGATTTAAATAATAAATTTAATCTTAATTTAACTCCCCAATCATCAGTTAAAGAAGCAATTGCTCAATATTTAACTAATCAAATAGATTTGCTTAAAAAAAATAAAGATAAAAATTACGTCCTAAAATCTATAATTTTTTTTGTTATTTTAATTATCATTCAGCCAATCTTTTATTTTTTAGGCTTTATCGTCTCAACTATTTCCAAAATTTTTATAGATATTATCATCTATTTTAAAATTTTTAAAATATCTTATAATCAAGTTTTAAAAGAAACAATAGAAATTTAAAAAATGGAAGACTATTACAAAATTTTAGGCGTTCCCGAAAATGCTTCCGAAGAAGAGATAAAAAAGAAATTCAGAGAATTAGCTAAAAAACATCATCCTGATTTTGGAGGTAATCCTGAAAAATTCAAAAAAATTTTAGAAGCTTATCGAGTTTTATCAGACAAAAAATTGAGACAGGAATACGATCAAAAAAGAAAAATGAAGGATTATGGATTTGATATTGGAAATATAGGGTTTAATTTTGATGATCTTTTTCGAACTTCGAATTTAGAAGATTTAATTGGAGATATTTTTGAAGATTTCTTTGGAACTGAAACCAGACACCATTATGAAGCCAAAGATATTATTTTAGATTTAGAAATAACTCTAGAAGAATTATTTAAAGGAACGACTAAAAATATTTCTTATAAAAGAAAAGTTATTTGTCATAAATGTGATGGTAGAGGAAGTGAAACGAAAAATTTTTTAAGATGTAATATTTGTGGCGGTTTAGGTCGAGTAAAATCAAGAAGTAGTTTTTTTACCGGTTTCATATTTGAAACAAATAAAATTTGTCAAAATTGTAAAGGCCAAGGAAAAATACCTGAAAAAATATGTTCTCTTTGCCAAGGAAGAGGATATTCAACTAAAAATGAAACTGTAACCATCAATCTTCCTCCTAAAACTAATCCAAGGGAAATAATTAAAATTGTTAATTTAGGTGATCAAGATCCTTACTCTAGAAAAAGTGGTGATTTATTAGTTAGAATTTTTGTTAAGCCTCACCCCAGATTTAACATAAGAGGCAATGATATCATTTCCGAAATTGAATTAACATTACTTGATTTAATTCTAGGTAAAAAAATAATTTTTGACTATTTAGATGAAAAAATTGAAATATATATTCCCCCAGATTTCAATGAACAATTTATAAAAATACCTAATAAGGGAATCAACAAAGGGGATTTAATTTTAAAGATTAAATTAAAACCTATCAAGAAATTAACGAAAAGAGCGAAAGAATTATTAGAAGAATTAAAAAAAGAGATAGATAATTCTCATTAATATTATTTTATCTATAGGTAGGATGATCTTCCTTTAATTTTTTTCTAAAGACAGAATAAAGGGCTAAAGCATAAAGATAGCTTGAAAGACGATTAAAGTAGATTAAAATATTTTTATCAATTTTTCTTTTTTTATTTAAAGTTATTAAATTTCTCTCTAATCTTCTTACAATTGCTCTTAAATAGTGTAACCAGGCAGATTCAATTTCTTTGCCAGGAATAACAAACTTTTTAGGTAATTTAATTTTTTTCTCTATTTTTTCTATCTCTCTTTCTATCTTTTTAATTTTATCAAATTTTAAAATAGGTGGCTCAAATTTAGGAAAAAGTAAATAAGAAATATTAGCTTGAATGATAAATAAATTTTCTTGAATATCAGTTAAAATTTTTCTATATTTTTTTAAATAACTTTTAACTACCCCAATAAGACTATTTATTTCGTCTAAATCTCCTAAAAAAGATATTATATAGTTATCTTTAGATACTTTTTTTCCTCCAATCAAACTTTTTCCTTGATCACCTCTTTGGGTATATAAATACATAATAAATTAATTTTCCTCACTAATTAAAAAATTATATGAGTTTTAATAATTTTTCAGCCACAACCACCACTACTTTCTCCGCATTCTAAACAAGTATAACAAGACCCTGTTCTAGTTGTCATTCCGCCACAATATTTACATGGAGGACCGCTTAAGTCTTTACTATTATGATTATTTTTTTTATTAAATAGTTGTGGATGATCTTTTAAATAATTTTCATCTTGAGGTTGAAGACCTAATCTTCTAAGTTCTTCGTTATTTAAAAAACGATAAGACAAATATTTAAAAATATAATCAATAATGGAAGTAGCGAATTTAATTTCTGGATTATTAGTTATCCCCATTGGCTCGAATCTCATATGAATAAATTTCTTAGCTAAATCTTTTAATGGCACTCCGTATTGAAGAGCAACAGAAACAGTGATAGCAAAGGCATCCAATAAACCGGCTAAAGTACTACCCTGCTTTGACATTTTAATAAATATCTCTCCTAATGATCCATCTTCAAACATTCCATAAGTTAAATAACCCTTATGACCAGCAACAGAAAATTTGTGTGTTTCTGATTTGCGAATATCAGGCAATTTTTTTCTTTTTATCTTAACTTCTTTTTCTTTTTCTTTTTTACCCACGTATCCATAAAGAGCTTGAGTAGCTTTTGAACCATCTCGATAAACAGCAAAATTTTTAATTCCTAACTTCCAAGCAGTAAAATAAGCATTATAAATTTCTTCAATTGAAGTTTCATTAGGCATATTAAATGTTTTTGAAATTCCTCCACTAATAAAGGGCTGAACAGCTCCTACCATTTTTACATGACCTAACCAATGAATACTTCTCTTTCCATTAGGTGGCTTAATAGCACAATCAAAAACTGACAAGTCTTCTTCTTTGATATAGGGAGCTGATTCTATGTTTTGAGTTTCTTCTAAATGTTTCATTATTTCCATTATTTGACGTTCATCATAACCTAATTTTCTCAAGGCTAAAGGAATAGTATTGTTAACAATTTTCATATACCCCCCACCAACTAATTGCTTAATCTTAACTAAAGCAAAATCTGGCTCGATTCCAGTAGTATCAGCGTCCATCATAAAACTAATTGTTCCTGTTGGAGCTAAAACAGTCGCTTGAGCATTTCGAAATCCAAATAATTCACCTTCTTCAATTACTTGTTTCCATATTTTATCAGCTTCTTCTTTAATTTTTTTAGCTAAGTTTAAGTTTGCTTCTGTTAAGTGCGTTTCTCCTATTCTATAGCTCTCCTCCTGATGCATTCTTATTACCTCTAACATTTTGTCTTTATTTTTATAATATTCTGGAAATGGCTCTAATCTTTGAGCAATTTCAACAGAAGTTCGATAAGCTACAGCAGTCATCAAAGAAGTTATACTAGCAGCTAAATATCGAGCTTCATTTGAATCGTATGGTAAACCCATCGCCATAATCAAAGCTCCTAAATTAGTATAACCTAAACCAATAGTTCTATATTTTTTGGTTTCTTCTGCAATTTTGGGATAAGGATAATCAGCCTTAGAAATTAAAATATCTTGAGCTAAAAAAACTATTCGGCAAGTATGTTTAAAACCTTCAATGTCAAATTCACTATCATCTTTTAAAAACTTCATCAAATTAATTGAGGCTAAATTACAACTTGTCCAATTAAGAAAGAGATATTCACTACAAGGATTACTGGCGACAATTTCACCTGAATTTTTACAAGTATGCCATCGATTTGTTAAATCATGAAATTGAACACCTGGATCACCACATTCCCATGCTGCTTTTGCTATTTCCCATAAAAGATCCTTAGCTCTATAAATTTTATTAGGTTTTCCATCAGTCAGATTGTAGGTTACCCATTCTTTATCTTCTAAAACAGCTTGCATAAATTTATCTGTTATTCTCACAGAATTATTAGCATTTTGAAAGAAAATGTTTTGCCAAAGAGGATGATTTAAATCAGTTAGATCATAACCGGCTTCTATTAGTGCTCTCACTTTATTTTCTTCATCGGCTTTTACGCGAATAAAATCTAAAATTTCAGGATGATCAATGTTTAAAACAACCATTTTAGCAGCTCGACGGGTAGTACCTCCGCTTTTAATTGATCCGGCAACTGCATCAGCTGCTTTCATGAAAGAAATCACCCCAGAAGAAAAGCCTCCTGTTGAAAGTGGTTCTCCTTTTGCTCTTAATTTAGAAAGATTAACACCCGAACCTGAGCCTCCCTTAAAAATCATCCCTTCAATTTTTATCCATTCTAAGATTGATTCCATATTATCTTCAACATCTAAAATAAAACAAGCACTACATTGTTGAGATCGTCCTTCGATACCAATATTGAACCAAACAGGAGAATTAAAAGCAGCTAGTTGATTAACTAAAATATAAGTCAATTCTTCTTCAAAAATTTGAGCTTCTTTTTCATTAAAATAATTTTGTTCTAATCCCCAATTTTTAAATGTTTTTACTACTCTATCAATTAATTCTTTTAAAGAAGTTTCTTGTTTTCCTCGATTAACTTTAAAATATTTTGAAGCAATAATATTAATAGCATTCTGACTATAGAAGTCAGGGAACTCAACATTCTCCATCTTAAAACCGGAATGAGAAATTTCAGCTGTTGTATTTAACCATTTTATCTCTTGATAAGGATGGAAATTATCTTGAGTAAAATATCTCTTAATTTTAAAAAACAATCTCGCTGGTCGATTCTTGACTTTTTTCATAGAATTAATAATTTTAATTAATGAACCCGACTTAATTAAATCTAAATTTTATAGTTTAATAGATAATTGATGTCAAGTTTTCAAATTGTGGATAAATAAAAAGATAACAAAAATTAAAATTATATTCAATTTTAAAAAAGCGAGTTTATTTTTAAAAAAATAAGTTAGATAAATTTAGCAAAGAATTTATTAATTAAAAACTTCAAAATAAAATCTACTAAAATAACCTTATTATCATTCTTTTTTATTCTAAGAACTTTCTTTATAAAATTAAAAACACTTGAAAAATAAATAAAAAATATTACTTATTCATCATAATATAAAATAATTCCACTTTTAGGAGGAATAATTATTAAATTTGAGGTATTAGACGAATAAACAGTATTAGTAAAGTATTCTCTATAAGTTTGATAAGGCAAATTTTGCCAATTTATTCGATAGCTATAAGAAAAATTAGGAGAAGAATTAAATACTACTAACCCTCTTTCATACCTTCTTTCATATAAATACCAATTATCAGAATTTGTAGCAATTATCATTTGATTTATGTTATTAACATTTGAATATTGACCTAAATTGATAAACATTGATTGAGTATAACATTGAGGAACATAATATTTATTTCCAACATAACCTTCTCTATCTCTTCCTCCGGGAACTAATGCATAATAGACATTATGATTATTAACTAAGTAAAAAAGTGAAACCAATGATCTAATTACTGGTTCAGTATCAGTACAATTCCTATCTGGCCTATTAGCATTAGCAGGATTATTATAATAAGGGTAAGCGCCGATTAACATGATGATATTTAAATCTTTATTCTCTATTACAGAACTTACAAGCCAATTAAAAACAGTTGAACTATTTTCAGCATAGTTAAAATATTCTGGATTATATATCCAACCTTCATTCATAAATCCACTTACACCAAATTTTCTTTCTGGATTATTTATCCAGGTTGATAAATTACCATACCCTACGTTCATAAAGTATTTTCTCAATGGGGATAAAAATTGATAAGAATTTTTATAGAAATATAACTTATTCGGTTTAAATTTTGGAGAATGATCAGTTCCTCCACCATGATTAAAATTATCGATAAAATAAAAATCAGGAGATAAATTTGATTTGTAGAAAAGTGTAGTATCTAATTTAAAAAAATAATTTTGAAATAAATCTTGAACCAGCGGTATGTGATTGGTAATTGAAATCATATATCTTGTTAATCTGTATGGGTAATCATAGAGATTAAGAGCATTATTTCTAATTAATAAATACTCGGGATAATGACTGTTATGGTGAATCCTATATGATATGTGATTTCCATGATCCGATGGAGTATCTGTTGTAGTAGGAATTTGAATATCATCAAAAAAATTTAAAACTTCAGATAAATTTTCCGGGGCTCTAAATTTATCTAATAGTGATGATGTATTATATTTTCTATACCGATGAAAAGTTGAAGGTGAAAGGTAAAAAGTATATCTAAAATTAGGATTAAGTTCTTTATTAATAAGAAAGATATCATTATAACTATTACTTAATAAAACATTTTCTTTATATAATTTAACGAAATCAGCATTAGCGACTTTACCCCATTCAGGAACATGTCCAAAAACTTCAAAAAACTTTAAAAAAGACCTTCTTTGCTCTGGCAGAGTTAAACAATTTCTGTTTCTAAAAGTAAAAAGTTCAATATCATCTACCCATAATTTAATTTTTTTATCACTATCATCTGCTGAAGCAAATATGATATGAAAATCAATCAAAACTGCAGATATAGAAATCGGAGTAGTTGTAACTTGATGAGGATAAGGTAATGTCGCTGTTGCTTCGAAAGATGAAAAATTATTAGGACTTAAGTTTAATATTTTAGATCCGAAAGTGAACCAATGACGATCATTTGTTCCTATAATATTCCATTCACTTACCAACCTTAAGTTTATAGTTGCATTTTGCAATTGATCTAATCTATATTTAAGTCTCACCTTAAGTTCATCGCCATATCTAGGATAATAATTTCTCGTTTCGGAAGAAATGCGATCTTCAGCTAACCATATTGCTACTCTTCCTATATAAAATTGTGGTCTTCCTACAACTTTATTAGTTTCGAAGTATAGACTACCATTATTTTCACTTCCGCCACTATGAATTTCCCTATCTATGTAAATTTTAACATCAGAATTTTCATTAATTCCTGTAAACCACCAACCACTGGGGAGGATAAAATTAGATTTATAATCTCTCCCCCTAAAAATTATATCTTCAGTAGTGTTAGGTTTATCCCATAAAATATTGTAGCTCGAAACTTCCATTCTTCCTACTCCAGCTAAATAATTAATACATCTATTTGCTGCTATTGAATTATTAGATATAAAAATAAATAGTAATATTAAAATTAAAGAAGACATAAACTTAAGTATAATAATTTTTGTTTTTCTGAACATTTTTTAATTAATTTAAAAATTTAAAATTTTATTTTTATTTAATTTAATATTTATTTATATTTATTAATTTATTAACTAAATTATCTTATTATAAAATTCATGTTTATTATATCAAATAATTAATTTTTATTCAACTTTTACACCCATACTTTTAGCTGTTCCCTCTATTATTTTAACAGCTTTGTTTATATCTTCAGTGTTCAAATCAAGTAATTTTTCTTCAGCTATTTTTTTCAAATCTTCGCTGGTTAATTTACCAACGAATTTTCTACCTGCTTCTGAACTTCCTTTTTCTATTTTTAAGTATTTTTTTATTAATGAACTCACTGGTGGTTTTTTTAAAGTCAAATCAAATGTTCGATCATCATACACAGTAACAACAACAGGAATTAACATTCCCCTAAATTCTTTTGTCATTTCATTAAACTTTGAACAAAATTCACTAATATTAATTCCATGAGGTGCTAAAGATGGACCAATAGGAGGAGCAGGTGTAGCTTCTCCAGCTGAAATTATAAGTTTTACTTGACTTTTTATATTCTTCTTTGAAACCATTTTCAATAAATTTTTTAAATAAATTAAATAATAAAATTTAAATAAATTTTTTTGAATCAAAATAGAATATTATAAATTTTTAAATCATTAAGAAATTTTTTTAACTTGAAGAAGATCAACTTCTACGGGGGTCTCTCGATTAAAAATTGAAACAATTATTTTTAACTTTCCTCTTTC
>JANXCM010000010.1 GCA_025060085.1 Patescibacteria group bacterium | reverse complement strand
TTTTATTTCCTGCCAATTCAAAATCTCATAAAATTCAGAGGCTAAGGGAAATTGGGGAGGAGGGGAATAAAGTAGGTTACCATCATAAGTTAAATTTCTTTGTTGATAACCAGAAATAGTAGTATTTCCACTTACCCAAGCAAAACCATATCTAATTCTTGAGCCGATCATTCCATAAATAGTTAAACTATTTTTAAGAGTATCTTGACCACAATTATTATAATGAAAACGGCCAGCTCTACCATTTTGGGCAATTAAGGCAGCGTCTATTCTTAAATTAGTTTCACTTCTTAAACCAATAGTAATACTCCTTTGAGCAATTAGTCCTATCACATCTCGACCATCGTAATTAGTATAAGTTAAGCTATTATTAATGATTATTCTTGTTCTTTCATTAGGGTTGTCAGGAAACTTAGCTGAAGCAATAATCAATCTTTTATTATTAATCTTACCACTTACCCAAATATTATCTTCAATAAAGATAACTCCATTAGATGGCATAGGATAATTACCTTGAAATGTTTTAGTATTGATACTCCATGTTCCATAAGAGTATCTCGTATTAGAATTATAATAATTGTAATTACCAAATTCATAAGGATCATATATTGAGCAACCTTGAGGAACATTAACGACAGTATCTACTCGAAATAAATCAAAAGTCCCGTTTTCTTTTAAAATTATTTCATAACCATAACGATTATTACCAGCAAATGGTCGATAAAAACCAGCTGAGGTAGCAAGATTTTTTAAGTGAGCTAAATCTGTTGTTATGCCAATAAAATCAACCGAGGGTACACCAACTCTTCTTCCAGCTTTGAAAACATCAGGACGATCATTCCAAAGAGTTGGTGGACAAGGATCAACATAATTTCGATGAGTATGAACAGCCCATTCATAACAGCCAGTGTGATCAGGATCATCATAAGTTTCTAAAGCACTAGTTATTAAGTTATAGGTTACTCCATCAAATCTTATTCCTTTATTAGAATGAATTTCACCATAAACAACAGTACCTTCTCCGAAACGAATATTATCATCACTCAAAACAGAAAACTTAGCTAAAGAGGGAATCCCTAAAACAGTTTCAATTATTTTTTCTAAATTACTATAATTTAATTTACCTGTTGATTTTATTTTAACAATAGTTGAGCCTAAATTAGGAGGAGTAATTTCTAAACTAAATTGGCCAATTAAATTTCCTAACCGATCATAAAAATTATGAACATAAGGACCAGGTTGATTAGTTCCATCAGTATAATCTGATTGAAAATGATTTAAACGCCAACGGTAATATTCAATTCCTGATTCAGCTATGGCTAATGTTTTTTTCTTTTCTATTTCTCGGTTAGTATTAAGGTAAAAAATATAAATCCAAGATAAAGCTCCACTTAATAAAATTACCGCAATAATATTATATATTAAAACATAAATTACAATTTGACCCCCTTTTTTCATTTTTTTATTTAAATCTTAAATTACGAGGAGCAACTAAAAAGGAATAATAAAAAGGATTATTTTTATTATCTTTTGTTGATAAATTAACCTTTATTAATTTTATATTAATAATCTCCGAAGTTAACTGGTTATTTTTATTAAAATATTGAAAAATATTACTATCATATAATTCAGAAATCATTAAATAAAAGATTTCATTACTTTGAGAGTAATTAAGAGGATTTCCCTGGGGTTTAATGATACCCTTTTTGAAAGAATTGCTCTCTACAAAATACCTTATTCTTTCTATTAAATTATCATTATCAATATTAGAGTAAAAAATTATTTCATTATTTTGAGCTTTTTCTATGGGGTAATTACCAATATTAGATTGACTCATTGATCTTAACTCTTTTGACATAATAGTAGCGGTTAAAATTACCTCTCTTTGTTTGCCTAAATTGAAAACAAAATAGGTATTAAAGTTAGCAATATTGATAGTAAAGAAAATCATCATTATTACTATTAAACAGATAATTAAAAGAGAAAGTAAAATTTCAATCAAAGTAAAAGATTTCATTTTTTATTTTTGAAAACAAATGATCCAATAATAACGAAAATAATTATTAATAATGATATAATTGAAATTCCTACTTTGAAATAATTCATTCCATTTTTATTTTGATTTATAAAGTTTAGTTTTTTTTCTTCATCTTTTTGAAATTTTAAATCCTCTTTTTCTTTTTTATTATTCATTGTCTTTTTATTGTTGTCTTTATTTATTTCTTGAATATTATTTTTAATTTTTTCTTGTTTTTGTTCAATTTCTTTTTGATTATTTTTAAAAATGCTATTTTGATTTTGTTTTACTCTTATTGGCAAAGATGAGGTTGTTATTTCTTTATCCTTTTTAAAATAAATCTCTTTTTTTTCTTGATCTTTTTTATTTAAGAATTTTTTTTCTGTTGTGGTAGGTGATAATAAATGTTGTTGATTAATAGATTCTTGATTAATGAATTGTTTTTCTATATTTTGAGAATAATTATTTTGATTACGGTTTGAATAATTATTATTACGATTTGAATAGGTATTGAAATTTATTTCCGCTGTAGTTGAATTTTGCCAATAATCCCAAATTTTTATTTTAATGAAGTATTCTTTTTCTAAATTAATACTTATATTAATTGAACAATTTCTAATATTTTCGGGACAGTTTTCGAAATAATTATTTTGATAAATAGAAGGTGTAGATAGAGGAAGCTCAAAAGATTGAAGTTCGTATTTTATTGGTTCATTAGCGTTGAAATAAATATTAGCAGTGGTGGTATTAATAAGGCGATAATTTAAATTTGAAATCACTGGCGGTAAATTTTCTATGCCTTCAAATAAAGCTATTTTAAAAGAATATTCAGTTTGATGATTATTAATTTCAAGAGCTTGAATAGTTTCTGGTAGATTAAAAAAACTTTCAATATTTTGAAGAAGTTCTAAAAGATTAAAGGTGAAAATTTTCAAAGAGGAATTTTCATTTTGAGTTCTTATTTTAAATTTATAAATTTGACCACTATTAATTCTTAAATTACTACTTAAGGGGATATCAAACGGTGTTCCGGACCAATTGAGATTAATTTGTGGAATAGTAACATTTTTATTTTCTAAAATATTATTTTGGTTATCTATTAGTTGAAAATTTATTATCGTTATTCTTTCAGGGTTTTCAATCCATATTTTTATCATACTTAAAAAATCATTAAAAGGAATAAATTTTTGAACAAATTCTTCCTCGGGAGTAATTAAAAATTTTTTTCCTAAATCTGGAGCAAATTCAAAAAATTTATAAACTTGAGCCTCGGTTAGATTAGCTAGAAAAATAATAATAAAAAGAAAAAAAATAATTTTTACTTTCATTCTGGTTGAAGATTGACTTTAATTTCTTTAAATCTATTTTGAATATTAGTTGAAGTAGTAAAAATTTGAAAGCCATTTTTTTTAATTAAAAGATTATAGACACCTAGTGGGAGATTAGAAAATAAAACTTGACCATTGGCTAAACAATCTGAAGTGAATCTAAGAGAAATTTCATTAATTAAAGGAGTTAAATTTTCATTTTCTGTTTTCAAATAAATTTTATATCTTAAATATCTTTTATTTTTAGGAATATTTGTTAAAGAGGAAGGGGAATTATTAAAATAACTATTATTAGTTCCATCAGGACCGATAAAATTCCAAGTAGTATTATCATTATTAACAGCTATTTGAAATTTTACTTCAGTCTGAGGTGGTTGATTTATTGGTTCCCATTTTAAACTTAAAAGTTCAACATTAGAGGAAGTTCCTAAATCAATAGTTTTTGAAATTAACCATTCATCAGTACCAGTAGGATAAACACTATTAATATTTTTTAAAGTTAATCCTTCTTTGTTAATATTAATATTCTGACTAATTTCTGAATAATTATTTAGCCAATTATTATGAAAAATATTTTCAGTTTTAGTATAAAGAATTTTTTCAAAATTACTTTTAGATAATTCAATTTCTGCTTCATTTAGTGGATTATTTTCATTATCTAAAACACTAACTAATAGAGAATTACCAAGAGAAGAAGCAATATTTAGTCTTAAGTAGTAATTTAATCCTGGTAAGATAACTAAAGGTGAAGAACTATTATAACCAGCTAAGATATATTCATTATTTAAAATTTCATATAAGTAATTGTCCCATTCTAATTTTAGTTTTTGATCTCCTTGAGAATTAGTTGAGGTGGTGATTATATTTTTAATAATATCAGGATTAGTGCCAATTAATTTTTGACCAGTTAATCTCAAATTTAAGTTGTTAATGCCTTCACAGAAATTATTAATAGCTTTTAGATCTAAATTGGCTAGACGATCTATTTGAAAAGTAACAGTAGTTAAAGATTGTTCGATAACTGTTTGGTGAGGAATAATCGGATTAGGATTTTCATTAGCACCTGGTAAATATGTTTTATCCACAGAATAGCCTTCTTTAGTAACAGTTATTTGATAAACATTAGTTCCTGTAGGAATATCAATAAGTTGAAGCATACCCTGATTATTAGTTAAGTCATTAATAATAATTGGAGGAGAAGTAGCATTATTTATCACTTGAATATTAGCTTCGGAAATAGCTTGACCACTAGCGTTAATAACTTGAATAAATAAAGAACCATTTTTTGTTGAGCTCTCAACATTTTTGGGAGCAATAATAGTAGTTAGGGTTTGTTTTTTTATTTTAATTGAACAATTTAAACATTCTCCTTCTAATTCAACTAATTTATAATCAGCTGGTGCCGAATCATTAGGATTACCACCTAAAATTCCATCAGCGGGATTATCTATGTTTCTTATATAATAGTTAATTTTAATATCTAAGCCTTGATAATTAACAATTTTTTCTCTGGTTAATTTTCCTCTTGGCCAACCATCGATTATTCCGACATCTTCGTAATTTAAAACGCGAATAATTTCTAATTCATCTTCGAGAGCTGATAGAATTTGTAAACTTAAACGAGAATAAAGAGTAGATTTTAAAAAATTTAAAAATGAACCAAGAATTAAATAGCTTAAAACAACAATAAAAAAAAGAGCAATTAAAATTTCAATCAGAGTATAACTTAAGTTATTTTTGCATTTTATCTGAAAGTTCATAAATAGGGGTAATGATAGAAATAGCCATAAATCCGACGACAATAGCCATAATAATTAAAATAACAGGTTCAAGAGCATTAACAAATCTTTCAATTTCAGCATCTAATTCTTCTTCGTAATTGGCACTTAAATAAAATAAGTTCTGTTCTAAATTTCCTGTTTTTTCTCCTACCTCAATCATTTTGACAAAATTGTATGGAAAGATTAGCTGGTTTTTCTCTAAAAATTCATTAAAGCTATGGCCAGCTAAAACAAAATTTGCCGAGGCGATAAAATTTTTCTTATAAACTTCATTAGTTAAACTTCTCCCAGCTATTTCTATTGCTTCAACTATTTTAATTCCACTTTTAAGCAATAGAGCTAAAGAACGACAAAATTGAGCTAAATTATATTTTTTAACTATTCCAGAAATCAATGGGATTTTTAAAATAAATAGGTCAAAAAAATATTTAATATGAGGGAAACGGAGAGAAAAGATTAATAATACTCCTAAACTAAATATTAAAAAAGCGATGTATAAAGAATAATTAATAAGAAATTTAGAAATAATTAAAAATATTTTTGTAGTTAATGGAAGTTCAATATTTAAATTTTCAAAAATAGGAAGTAGTTTAGGAAAAATAAAGTAAATAATAAAAATAATAATAGCAATCATTACTGAAATAATAAAAGCAGGATAGATCATTGTCGTAATAAATTTTCTTTTTAATTTTTCAATTTTTTTTAGTTCGTCAGATAATCTTTCTAAATTCTCTACTAAATTACCTGTAATTTCACCTACTTTAATAATAGAAATTAGAAAATCACCAAAAAGATTTCTAAAATTCATTAAACTATGAGCTAAAAATTGACCCCTTTGAATATCGTCAATTACTCTATTTAAAATATATTTCAAAGTTGAAGATCTTTGATAATTTTTTAATGAAATTAAAGAGTCGGTTAAACTTAAACCACTTTTTAATAATAAAGCTAAATTCCTTAAAAATAATATTTTTTCATTGAGAGATATTTTAAAAATAATCGGTTTTTTATTCATGAATAACTCTGAGAACTTCTTCAATTGTGGTTAAACCATTAATCACTTTATTAAAACCATCACGAATCATTGTTGACATTCCTTCAGACAAAGCAATTTTTTTTATGTGTTCACTATTTTCTCTTTTCATAATTGCTTCCTTTATTTTTTTACTCATTTCTAAAATTTCAAAAATTCCTATTCTACCCTTAAAACCTGTTTGATTACAATTTTCACAACCTTGAGCTTTATAAATTTTATAAGTTTTTATTTTTTTTATATTTTCTAAAGTTAAATCTTCATTAATACCTTCCAACAATGATTTTGCCTCGGTGGAAGTTAATCTATCTTCTTGTTTACAATGATCACAAAGTTTTCTTACTAACCTTTGAGCAATCACAATATTAACTGTTGAAGAAATTAAAAAAGGTTCAATACCCATTTCTAAAAGACGGGGGAGAGCAGTGGGTGCATCATTAGTATGAAGAGTAGAAAGAAGTAAATGGCCAGTAAGTGCAGCGTTAACAGCAATATCAGCTGTTTCTTGATCTCTGATTTCTCCCACCATAATAATATTAGGATCTTGTCTTAAAATTGCTCTTAAACCCTTACTAAAAACTAAACCAACTTGAGGATTAACTTGAATTTGAGTAATTCCAGCAATAGAATATTCAATTGGATCTTCAAGAGTGATAATTGAAACTCCCGGCGTATTTAATGCCTTTAAAATAGAATAAAGAGTAGTAGTTTTACCTGAACCTGTTGGTCCAGTAACTAAAATCATTCCGTAAGGTTTTTTAATTGCTTCTTGAACTTTTTTTAAATCATTATCAGAAAAACCTAATTTTTCTAAAATAAAAATTTCTTCTTTTTGAACTAACAACCTTAAGACAGAATTTTCACCATAGTAAGTAGGCATAATTGATACCCGAATATCAAAATTGATATTTTCCTGAGGAATTTTAAATTTAAATCTTCCATCTTGAGGTGCATTATGTTCATCTGTTCTTAGTCCAGCAATAACTTTTATTCGAGCAATCATTTCTTCTTGGATATATTTAGGAAAATTAAAAAATGTATATAAAATGCCATCAATTCGATAACGAACATTTATTCCGTGTTCGGTAGGTTGAAAATGAATATCTGAAGCTCCAGATTTATAACCAAAAATTAATAAATAATTTACTAAATCAATAATAGAAACATTTTCTTCACCTCGATTAACTTCAAGTTCAATTTGTTTTTTTAATTCTTCTAGGGTCATTTTACTTAAATAAAATTATAAAATTTTTAATTTTAAATATAAATCTTCTAAAACATTTCGATAAGTTAAATAGGCAACATAAGGATTTTCATAAGGATTAAAATATTTGTGAACATCACCATCAGCAAACCATTTAGTACACATATAATAAAAATGATCAGCTGTTTGAAGTTTACGCCAATCATCAATTAATTTTTGACTTCCATTTTTTAGAATAATTTTTTCTAAATTGTAAATTCTTTGAGCAGCATCTTTTTGCATTTCATTACCTAACCAAGCAGTTAGATCTCTTTCTGTATCTGCCCAAGTGATAGGATAAAATGAAGAATATTCTCCTCGACTAGGATATTTTTTAATAGCTTCTGATAGGGTAGAAAATTCTAAATCTTTCTGTTTTAGAACTTCAAAAACTAAATTGATTATAAAATCAAAAATACCTGTTTCTTTCCATTGATGTTCGCCAAAGGTTTCAAAATCCATAAAAAGATTAATCACTTCACCATTACCATTGAATGAATTTAACCAATGAACGAATTTATCAGCCGTTAATGGCCATTCTAGCCAATCCCGAGAAGAAAAACGAAAACTAATGTCGTCTGATAAACGATAATTTCTTAACATTACTTTTATTTTTTTTTGAGGAGTATGATAAATAAAATTAGATGAACGCCACTCTAAAATTTTTTCTACCCCTTCAGTAATTATACCGATAAAATTTAATTCCTCTAAAATATTTTCCAAATCGTTAAAATAGATTAATTCAGTGTTAGAAAAAACTTTAGGTTCTTGAAAAAATAACTCACGTATTAAATTTTGATGAAGTTTAACCTGAAATTTAAATTCTTGAGGTGAATAAATAGAAGAAAGAGAATGATAATAAGTTTCACCTGTAAATTCAACACAACCTGTTGAAGAAATTTTTTTCCATAAGTCAATCACTTCTGGTTGCCATAATCGAAGCTGTTCAATAAGTGTTCCCGTTATGCCGACGGAAAATTTGAAACGATAGTTCGTTTCTTTTATTAGTTCATAAAGAATTTTTAAAGTAGGTAAATAACATTTTCCTGTTATTCTGTCCAAATAAAATTTATTTTTTTCTTCATCAAAATAATCAATATCTTGGCCAATATCGAAAATAGTAAAATTTTTTAAGCGAAATGGTTGATGAACTTTAAAATAAAAACAAATTGACGGCATTAAATTTAATATTTTTTAAATATTTATTAATTTTTTTAAGTAAAAATATTTAATTTTTATAAACTAAATTTTGGTAAATATTCAAAATTTTTTCTGCTCTTTCTTCCCAATTAAATTTTATTAATTCTTTATAAGAATTTCTTACTATTTCGTTTTTTAGTGGAGAATAGCTTAGTAGGCTAACAATGTAATTAGCCATTAATTTTACATCACAATAATCAGTACTTAAATAATGATTAAGAAATTCACCTACGCCTGTTGTTTTCGAAATAATAATTGGTTTTTTAAATTTAATAGCTTCTAAGGGTACTAAACCAAAGGGATCAAAAACAGATGGGGCAACTAATAAATCGCTGAATTGATAAACGCCTGACAATTCCTCTTCTCTTAGAAACCCAGCAAAGATAATATTATCAATTACATTTTCTTGATAAGCAATTTTTATTAAATCATTCATCATTTCACCACTGCCAGCAAAAATATATTTTATTTTAGGAATATAATTTTTGACATATTTTAATGTTTGAAGAAAATAATCTGGTCCTTTTTGTAAAACTAATCTACCAACGAATAAAACTATTTTATAATTTTCTTTCTTTAAATCTTCGATGAATTTAATTATTTTAAATTTCTGTTTATCAAAACTAATTCCATTTGGTACGACTTCAATTTTATCTTCATTAATAAAGTAAAAATCTTTTATTATTTTTTTAGTCAGATTACTTACAGCAATTAGTTTATCAGCCTTTTCAAAACATTTTTTTTCTAAATCATAAATAATCTTATTAGGATTATTACCTGTTCTTTCAATTTCAGTGGAATGAATATGAATAATTAATGGCTTGGCTAATTTTTCTTTTAAATACACTCCTGCTATTCCTCCTAGCCAATCGTGAGCATGAATAATATCTGGATTAGTATTTGATTCTTTTATTTTTTGTAAAATTCTTTGACCGTAGGTTAAAACTTGGTTTAATAAATCAAATGGGAGAGGAAATTTAAAAATAACATAAGGATTAATAATTTTTTTTAGCTCACTGTCAGCAAAAATAACTTTAAAGGGAATATTTTTTAAATTCAAATAATAAGGAAGAAAAAAAAATAAATTAGTTTTTTGAGAAAGGGATAAGGCTAAATAATAAGAAGCAACTCCTAATCCTCCACTATTGAAAGGAGGAAGTTCCCAACCAATCATTAAAACATTTAACATTAAAAATATTTTATCTCTATTTAAAATTTAAAACAATAAAAATTATCCACTTTTTAATTTTTTAATTTCTTTAAAAAATCTTTAAGAGGGAGAGTGTTAAGAATATTTTCACTTTTTGCCCAACCTCGTCTTGCTTGAGCAATACCTAGATTTAGAAATTTTAAATGAAGAACAGAATGAGCGTCGCTATCAATTACCATTCTTACTCCTATTTCTACACACTTTCTAATATGTTCATCTTTCAAATCTAATCTGTCAGGATAAGCATCAATTTCTAATAATTTATTATTTTTTTTCGCAAATTCTATGATTTCATTTATGTCAATTTCATAAGCTGGTCGGCGATTAATTATCCTTCCTGTCGGATGGAAAAGACAATCGACATGTTGATTATTTAACGCCCTTTTAATTCTTTCCGTTTGAAGTTTTTTAGGTAGATCAAAATATGAATGGATAGCAGCTCCAACAAAGTCCATTTTACTTAATATTTCATCACTTATGTCTAGGGTGCCATCCTTATTAATATTTACTTCAGCTCCTTTAAGAATAGTTATTTTACCTTTAAATTTCTTATTTAATCTATCGATTTCTTTAAATTGATCTAAAAATTTTTTTTCATCCAATCCACCGGCTACGGATAAAGATTTCGTATGATCAGTAATACAAATATAAGATAAACCTAATTTTATAGCTTCTTTGGTTATTTCTTCAATAGAATTTTGGCCATCGCTCCAATTAGTCTGAATTTGTAAATCTCCTTTGAGTGAGTTATATTCAATAATTTTAGGTAGATGATTTTCCAAGGCTAATTCTATCTCTCCTTTATCTTCTCTCATTTCTGGAGGTATCCATTGAAGTCCTAATTTTCTATAAATCTCCTCTTCTGTTTTACCAGCGATCATTCTTTCATTTTTATCAAATAATCCATACTCATTAAGTTTCCAGCCTCTTTTTATAGCTAGTTCTCTCATTTTGATATTATGCTCTTTTGATCCTGTAAAATAAGCTAATGCTGCTCCGAAACTTTTGTCTTCTACAACTCTCAAATCAACCTCTAAACCATTTTTTAATCTGACCATTGCTTTTGTTTTGCCCTTCCCATAAATATAATCAATTTCAGTAAAGTTAACAAAATATTTAATTAAACTTTCCGCTTTTTTTGAAGTAACTAAAATATCAATATCACCAACTGTTTCTTTTTTTCTCCGATAAGAACCACACACTTCTATTTTCGTTACCAAATTACTTTCCCTTAAATAAAAAATTAAATTTTCTACGATAGGTGTGATATATCCCAAAATAAACCTTCCTCCACCTTCTTTATAGAATTTAATTCCTTTTAATATCTTTTCTTCAATTTTTATTCCAAATCCTGGCAATTTACTAATTTTATGTTCTAAACAAGCTTTTTCTAAATCTTCTAAAGTTTTTATTCCTAAGGATTTATAAAGCCTATAAATTGTTTTAGCTCCAATACCTTCAATATTAGTTAATTTTTCTATATCAATAGGTACTTCTTTTCTTAATTTTTCTAATTCCTCAATTTTACCTGTTTTTAGATATTCAATAATTTTATTAGCTATCGATTCACCCACCCCAGGTAAATTTTTTAAACCCTCTTTACCATTTTTTCTTATAAAATCATCTATATCTTCGTCTAAAGCTTCAATTGAGTAAGCTGCTTTTTCATAAGCCTGAGGTTTAAATTTGATATCTTTCATTTTTAAATATAAAGCCATCATTTTTAGTAATTTGACAATTTCAAAATTTTTCATTTTTTGATATAATTCTGTATAATATACAATATTATTTAATATTATTTAAAATTATTTAATAAATAAAACTTTAAAGTAAATTTATTTTATATTTTCAATTACCAAATAAGATGGATAAAAAAAATTTAATTTACTTAATAATATTCTGTCTTTTTTTAACCTTATTTCTATTAAAAAATTATACTTTAGCTCAACAGATTCCAATATGTGTAGCGCCAGGAAATTTATTAGTTATTAATGAACCAATATGGCGATCCAACCAATTTTTAATGTCATCTTCTTTACCTGGTGTACTTAATTATTCTCCTCTTCAATTTTTAACCAATAATAATTTAATTATCGCTTCTAATACTTGGTTTAATTTAAATAGAGGATTAATTTTATCAGGGCCATCAGAAAATTTTAATGTTGCTGGTGGACTATATTTTAGAGATTTAACAAAATCGAGAGGGGCAGGTAATAATATTAGATATAATGAATTTTCTATTTTTATGCCTACGACAACTAATGATTTAAGCTTTTTTTATCAAGATGTTTTAAATAACACAAGTAGAACAGTTGTAACTATTTCAACTTCAGGTAAAATTTCGACAATCGGTGAAATTATTTCCAATGCTACTATTTCTGCCAATAATATTAATATTAGTAATAATCTATCATCTAATAATATTTTAGCCAACAGTAATATTACTGCTAGCAATAACATTTTTTCTCTTAATAGATTATCAATTGGTACTACTGCTGTAAATGATAAGCTATATATTTACTCTCCTTCTTCAGATCAATATATTAATTTAAGTTCAGCTAATAGAGGTAATTTAAGGATAGGAACATTATTTAATCCTTCTGAAGCAATAATAAGATTTAAAGAAATATTTAAGATATTTTATGGCACTAATACTAATCCTATTTTAACTATTAATAATAATCAAAGAATTGGGATAAATACTACTACTCCTCAAGTAGCTTTAGATGTGATAGGAGACATTAAATCTTCTCGAGATATTATTGCTCAAAATGGTTTTTGTTTAGGTACAAATTGTATTTATAGTTGGCAATCAATTGGTGGAAATATAGGAGGTAGTGGATCATTTAATTATCTTCCAAGGTGGATAAGTAACAATACTTTAGCTAATTCTGTTTTACAACAAATATCATATTCATATAATAATGCTAATTTTACTGGTATTGAAAATCGAAGTGGAGCAATTATTGCTCCTAAATTTTGTATTAGAACGGCAAATAATGATTTATCTTGTCTAACAAGTTGGCCACATAGGCCTGCAGTTGCTCATTTTTATCCTTATATAATTGGTCATAGATATTGGGAAAACTTTTTAAGTAGCTTGATAAATACTTCAATTGAGAGAAATGTTTCTAATCAAGATCCATATATTAGACCAGGAACAAATAACTATGATCAAAATTTAGGTAGAGGATACCCTTATTTAAGACTTCACGATATTATTAATAGAATAGGAGTAGATCCAGATAATGAATATGCTACCAAATGGTTTATATTAGGATATGCTTATAGACAAGTATTTGCTAATTTACCTACAGCCTTGTTTATTAAAGAAGGAGATAATTTAAATCCTTGGACGAGATACACTAAAACAACAAGTAGCCCTGGCGGTCTTAATCCCCATCACCCTGACGATGTTTTCATATATTGTCATTATTATTCTCCTAATGGTGCTATTTATGTTATTGATAATAGAAATATATGTGATGAGATAAGAGATAATCAACGTCAAGGTTATGCCATAATAGGTTATACGTATGTTAATAGATATGCTCCTATTAAAGGGTTTGTAAAATTAGAAATAAGTCTTGAACCAGCTAATCAAAGAACAATTTGTACAAGAAGAGATTATTTGAATTCAATGTTAATTTTTACTTGGGGTCATCCTTCAGTTATAAATTTGAGGGTGAGTAATTATCGTTATCCTTATTTAACTAGTACTGATCCTTGTTTTGATAATGGGATGATGCCTAATCTTCATTCATTGATTATGGGTAGATTTATTGTCGAACCTTATCCAACTTCAAATACTTCTAGTCCAAATTATGTTCCTCCTACGCCGATAACAAATTTTCTTAATAATTCTAATGCTAATTTTACTGTAGTTGTAGAGTCTTTGGGAATAGTAGAACTAATTCAATATTAAAATGGTAATTTTAAAACAAATTAATTTAAAAACAAGATTTAATACCATTTTACCAAAATGAAAAATTTTCTAAATAAAAAAATTAAAAGTAAAAATTTAATTCCTTTTTCTATTCTTTTTTTTATTCTTTTTTCTTTTTATTTTATGATCACTAATATAAGTTGGGGAAATTTTGTTGATCAAGAAAATGGAGGTAGTAGCAATGAAATGTTAATAAATTTTAGAGAAGAAAATAATTTTCCTACCGAAAGAATAAATAATAATTGTTGTTTAGGAGAAGGAGTTTTAAATTTAAATGTTATTTTTAACCCTTATAATAATATTCCTACATTTTCTAGTTATCCTAATGATGTGAATGATGAAGGCTTTCCTTTTGATGGTTCTGATCATGATCCTAATCTTATGAATTTAGTTATTCCATATTAAATTAAAAAAATTTTATTCTTATACAAATAAACTTTATATTTATAAATTAATATAAATTTTAGTTTTATAACTTAAAATTTCTTATAATTTTTAATTAATATATTAATGAATATATTTTTATTAATAATTTTTTTTATTTTTTTAATTATTCTCCTTTCTTTAACTTATTTCATTTTTTTATTAACTAAAATTTTAAAATTAAATCAAAAAGATAATGCTAATCCCGATAAATTTTTAGATCTTCAAAGTAAAATTTTAGAAAACTTTAATCTTTTAAAGCAAGAAACATTAGAGCATCTTAAAACGACTCTCGAAAAACAAGAAAAAATTATCTCTTCTACAGTAAAAATTGAAGAATTGACCAGAAATATTGAATCAAGCGCTGTTGAAATGAGAACAATTAAGGAAATTTTAACTGGACCTAAAAATCGTGGCTATTTAGGAGAAATAATGTTGGAAGAAATAATTAGAAAATTACCATCATCTTTGTATGAAAAACAATATCGGATAGGCAATGAAATAGTTGATTATGTTTTGAAACTGAATGACATTTTAATTCCAATTGATGCTAAATTTCCAATTCAAAATTTTAATAAATTATTTGATAACGATAAAGATAAAAATATTTTAAAAAAAGAATTAATAAGAAATTTAAAAAACAAAATTGAAGATGTTTCTAGAAAATATATTTTACCCCTAAGAGGAACAATTGAATTTGCTTTAATTTATTTAGCCAATGAAGGTATTTATTACGAACTTTTAAGCGATAAGAATTTTGATGAAATTTGGGATTTTGCTCGAGAAAGATCGATTTTTTTAACTTCACCTAAGAATTTTGAAATTATTTGCTCTTCCTTATTTTTAGTTATTCGAAAACAAGAACTAAGCAAAAATATCCGACAAATTTTAAGCCAACTTCGTCAATTAGAAAAAGATATTTTTGAACTTAGCCAACAATTTGAAAAATCTTATAATCAGTTAAAATATAGTTTTAATAATTTACAGGAATTTGAAAGAATTTTAAATAGATTTATAGTTAATTTTAGATATTTAATTAAAACAGAAAATAAATTAGAAGAAAAAATTAAAGAAAGGTCACTTATTTAAATATTTTCAAAAAATTAAAAATAAAATGAGAATTGCTATTAACGGTTTTGGTAGAATAGGAAGAATTTTTTTTAGGCAAGCTTTTGGTAAAAATAATTTTGAAATTGTGGCTATTAATGATCTTTCAGATAACGAAAATTTGGCCTATCTTTTAAAGTATGATACTATTTATGGTCGTTATAATAGAAGTGTGGAAATCAGAGAAAATAAATTAATTGTGGACGAAAAGGAAATATTAATTTTAAAAGAAAGTGATCCAAATAAACTTCCCTGGAAAGATTTGAATATTGACTTAGTTGTAGAAGCAACTGGTATATTTACTGAATTTGAAAAAGCAAAAGCTCATTTATTAGCGGGTGCTAAAAGAGTGGTAATTACTGCCCCTACCAAAGATGAAAAAACTATTCATTTTACTCCAGGATTAGAATATTTAGGAAAAATATATTCTTTAGGAGAAGAAGGATTAATCACTTCTAACGCTTCCTGTACAACAAATTCAGTTAATCCAGTGATAGCTATTTTAAACAAAAGAATAGGAGTGAAAAAAGCAATCTTAACTACTATTCATGCCTACACTAATACTCAGTCTATCGTTGATAGTATTGTTAAAGGACATGATTTTCGTCGAGGACGAGCTGGTGCTCAAAATATTATTCCTTCTACAACAGGTGCTGCTGAAGCAACAACAAGAATTATTTCTGAAATTAAAGGAAAATTTGATGGAGTATCAATTCGTGTACCAGTCATTACTGTTTCTCTTTCTGATATTACTCTAATAACGCAAAAACATACAACTATCGAAGAAATAAATAATATTTTCAAAGAAGAAGCTCAAAATT